>JAUIJJ010000034.1 GCA_030431385.1 bacterium
AGGACAGTGAAGCCTACCCATGCGAGGAGCACCGTCACCACGGCGGCGTTGCTGCGGATGGTTTTCCCGAGATAGGTGGCGACCGGGTTGTATCGTTTGTCGAGTCGCCATGCGCGCGAGCCGGTCAGGCCCGTCGCGAACCCAAAGAATCCCTTGAAGGGCGTTGGGGCCTGCGGCGCGTAGTTCTCGGGGTAGATTCGCTCTCGTTCCGAGTCCCTCATTCGACTGGTTGCTCCGCAGCGACGATCTTTCGGCGCAGGCTCGGGCGCCAACTACCGAGCATCGTCACGGCGAGCGTTTCGCTTTCCAGCCCGACTCCGCCGGTGCGCACCCACCAGTGCTGATCAAACCTCGAAACCCAATCCATGACTTCCTCGGCCTTTTGACTCAGCAGATTCAGTGGGCTGAGGATCAGGATCAACAGGCCAGAGAGGATCACCATGTGGCGGTCGATGAGGAGTGGCGAGAGGATCAAGAGCGTCACGACCGGCACGCGAACCCAATCGAGGAACATGCGCGCGTTGGCGGTAGAGATTTTCTTCAGGTAGAGGTGAGCGCGGAGGGCGTAGCTCGCTGCGATTTCATTGGCGCGGGCGCACAGATACCATCGATAGGTGCCTCCGATCACGGCATAGATCACGATGATGACCATGATCGCGCCTCTTCCTGCGGATGTTGTCACAACCGAGTTCGTTAGTGTGAGCAGCGCCAGGGTCACGTGAAGCGATGCTTCCGCGACGATCAAGGTCGATTGAAGAGCGAGGGGCCTCACCGCCAGGCCATGGGCGATTTCCGAGGAGGTCATGCGCGTGACGACGAGCTCTTCGAAGGGAACCGTTCCGATGGTTCGGCGAATGTGCAGAGCTACCATGAGCTCTGACCAGATGCCGACGAGCGAGGGGAGGATGACTAGCTGTGCGCAACCGATGGGGATGAAAACCAGTGGGTCGCCGCTCTTGATCGCTAGTCCAAAGCAGAGAATATCGGTGAAGGCTACTACCACCCAGAGGGCTGATCCGAGCAAGTCTTCAAGGAGTCGGCCCCGACGCCTGCCGGTCAGGTAGGCCATGAGCGGGTTGTGCAGGATTTCCGATGGCCAGATTTGGTCGCTGAGCAGGCGCAGACCGATTCCTCGCCATCCGGCGAGGGGATTGTCCTCCACGGGTACGACGAGTTCCGGCGGGGCGTCGTGTTGGTTGTCCGCGTAGGGGTTTGTGATCAAGCTCGGCGCCAATCTTGGAATCTCCCATTCACCGCTATCGTGTGCTGTCGGGTGAAAGCGGTCAAACGTTTCGCCGTCCGCATCTTTCTCGTGCACTGGCGCAAGATGCTGTTGAGCCGTGTCGGGCGGGGGGCATAGGTTCGCCTCGTTCGACCCTTGGGAGGGTCCGCCGCCTTGAATCTGCCAAATCGACTGAGTGTGTTTCGCATCGTCATCCTACCGGTTTTTCTGCCGGTGCTTTGGGTGGAGCGTATTCTGCCTCACGAAGATCATCTGATGTTTGCTTGGACCCATGTGGTGGCGTTGGCGATGGTCATACTGGTGGCAATCACTGACTACTATGACGGTAAGATGGCGCGGAAGCTCGGCATGCAGTCGAACCTGGGCAGGTTGCTGGATCCCCTCGCCGACAAGGTCTTTATGACCGCTGCGCTCATTGGCATGCAGGTGCTGGATCAAATCCCTGCGTGGATTGTTATCGTTATCCTGGCCCGAGAATTCATTATAACTGGCTTGAGGTCTATCGCTGCCGATGCAGGGCGGGTCATTCCCGCTGACGGCTGGGGGAAGCACAAGACCGGTTGGCAGTTTGCCTTTCTCATTACTGCACTTGTCTTCATGTCGCTCACCCAGTTCATGAAGGCTTGGGGGGTCTGGGACGACGCGGTCGCTGCCTATCGCCTCGACGAGGTGCTGCTCTACGTGCTGTGGATTCCGATTTCCGTGACGCTATTCCTGACCGTCTGGAGCGGCTGGCTGTACATTTATCGGAATGCCGACGTGCTGGATTGAGTGTCGATTTGAAGTTCCGTGTAATGAATGCGTATTCGTTCGCGTAGTGCTTGAAGGCGGGGCCCGCCTTGCCATGCGGAATTCACTTGCGAGCGATTCTTCGATTGAGCCCTCGAGTCGGTTCAGGAGAGTCGTGGTTAGGCTGGCGGGGGTGCTATCTTCGGGCTAGGGCAGTGAAGGGCTTTCTTCGGCAGGAGGGGCCGATATCAGGGAAAACCATTGCCAAGTGGGGGGAGCACCCCGATGATGCCCGTCAATTCGATTGAATTGCGATCAAACCTGTGGATAACTTTGATCCCGGGGGCGCAGACCCAGCCCGAAGAGTGATCGAGCAAACTCAAAGTTGCGGCGCAACGAGAGCATCAAGGGACTTCCGAATGAGCCAAACCCGGAACGGGACTAACAGCGGCAACGAATCTCGATTCCACGGCAACGGCGCCTCGAATGGCAACGGCAGCCACGGAGATCATGGCTCGTCGCCAATCCCACGTTCGCCTCTTTTCAAGAAATGTGATACCTTCGACAAAGCGGAGGCTCTCCGCCGAGTGGGGATGTATCCGTACTTCAGAATGATCGAGTCCGCGCAGGACACCGAGGTCACGATTGATGGCCGCCGGATGATTATGCTGGGGTCTAACAGCTACATGGGCCTGACGAACGACCCGCGAGTTAAGGAAGCCGCCAAGGCAGCAGTCGAGCGCTACGGCAGCGGTTGCGCCGGGTCTCGCTTCCTTAACGGGACACTCGACATACACGTTCAGCTCGAAGAAGAGATTGCCGACTACCTGGGCAAGGAAGCCGCGATCGTTTTCACGACTGGCTATCAGGCGAACCTCGGCGTGATTTCCGCCCTGACCGGGCGCGAGGATAACGTCTTCATCGACCGGACAGACCACGCTTCGATCGTGGACGGCGCACGACTCGGATTCGGGCGCGTACACAAGTTTCTCCACAACGACGTCAGCGATCTCGACAGGATGCTGGGCAACAGCAACTCGCGCGGTAAGCTGGTTGTGGTGGACGGCATTTACTCGATGGAAGGCGACATCGCGAATCTCCCTGAGATCGTCAAAGTCGCTCGTCGCCACGAGGCGGCAATCTTGGTCGACGACGCTCACGCCATCGGCGTGCTCGGCAATCAGGGGCGCGGCACGGCGGATCACTTCAACCTCACCGACGAGGTAGAAGTCATCGCCGGTACGTTCTCAAAGTCGCTGGCGTCGATCGGTGGCTATGTCGGCGCGGACAAATCGATTATTGATTTCCTGAGACATCACGCGCGGTCGCTTATTTTCTCGGCTTCCATGGCTCCGGCCTGCGTTGCGGCGACTCAGAAGGCCCTTCAGATTATCAAGGAAGAGCCTGAGCGGCGAGAGAAGCTGTGGGCGAACACGGAGTTCCTCCGCACCGGGCTTCAGTCGCTTGGATTCGACACTGGCGAGTCGGAAACGCCGATCATTCCGGTTGTAGTCGGTGATTCGGAAAGGTGTTTCCTGATTTGGCGAGCGCTCCATGAAGCTGGCGTATTCGTCAACCCGGTTGTCGCACCGGCCACCCCGGCCAATCGCGCTCTGATTCGCTTCAGTGTGATGGCGACGCACACCACGGAACAGATCACCGAGGCCCTCGAAATCATTGAGAAGTCGATGAAGAGTTTGGGCGCTATGCCAGCAACGGCTTGATCCTCCCCAAACTTGCACGGCTAAATCGCAATCATCTGAAGGGGGACATGATCACGTCCCCCTTCTTTCTATTTGGCGGTGAACCGGATTCACCAATCTCTTTTTCAGCCTGGTAACCAAATGCCTGCTCCCAATAGCTTTCTCTGCGCGTTTCTGATTCTGGCGGCGGGTCTGTTGATGCCGCCGGTGGCCCGTGCCCAACAGGCCGAGGTCTTCTTTAATGACCGCCCTCCCGCGGGATTGATGACGCAGCCCGATCACCTGATTGTGGCGGATCAATACACGATTATCCTGCGCACGCCGAGGCTACGGGAGTACGGAACGGATACGTACCTCGTCGCCGTTCCCCCCGGTGATTTGTCCTACGAATTTCAAGAAGTGGTACTCAGGAATCAGCAGTCCGGCGAGGAACTCGACGTCAGTGACGACGAAAAGTATATGGGCAACCGTATCACGCGGACGGGTGTGTTCGGGCGAACGGAGTTGAAGGAACTCGGCAACATGCGTGGGGTGCGGCTCGCTGTGCTTCGTATCAATCGGGAGAACCCGATTTATGTGAACCGAGTTCCTCACGAGATCGCGTCGTACAAGATCGCGATCAAGTACCCGAAAGTTCCCGCGAAATCAGACCGTCAGGATACGGCTTTCGTCGAGGGGAGCTACCGGACGCTGCTCGAGAAGTCCGTGAGCAATTCGATGGTCCTGGATCGTTTCGCACTGCCCCTGTCTGCGAATCCTTTTCCCGGCCCTGCGAGTTGGCAGCCGCGACCGGAACTCTCCGCTGGATTTCCTTGGCTGAAGATTCCGGTTCGCGAGACGAGTCTTTACGCGATTGATGGACGATGGATGAGCGATGCGGGCCTGGACCCGAAGACCGTCAAACCGGAGGACCTGTATTTGATGACCGGTGGACTACCGGTCGCGATGGATGTCGTCGGGCCGGAGGGTGCGGGCTTCAACGGCGGCCAGCGCGTGTTGTTCTACGGCGTCGGTAACGATTCCGAAGAGACGGCGGAGAAGATGTATTTTCTGGGATCGCGGCCGCGTGGAATGGCTCCCGTGCGGTTTGCGCCGGGGCCGGCTTACGACGCGGAAGGGCCGGAGCTTCCCGACTACCAACGGAAGTACTTCTCGCAGGAAGACAACTTCTTCCAAACACGCGTCGGACACTTTCTCAGCATTCGAAGCATGGCGTGGGTTTGGGAGATCATCGAGCACGGCGTTCCCAGTAAGGTTTCTTTCGAGGCGCCGGGGTACATCAATGGCGACGTGGCAGCGACCGGCAAGCTGATCATGTACTACTCCTTTCACCGGCCGCCGTTTAACAGCAAGATCGACATTTCGATTAACGGGAAGAACATTGTTTCGAAGGGCGTCCTTCCCCGCGATGGTTCGCACTATGAGTTCGAGCTGCCGGCAGGGCTTCTTCAGCAGAACCTGAATGATTTGGAGATCACTCTCTTTAGTGGGGAACAAAATCGCCCAAACGCCGCGTCGCAGGTGATTGCAATCGACGGCATCGAGCTCACCTACACGAGCCAGTTCAACGCGCAAGACGGCATCCACGAGGTCGATCTGGAGTGGAATCCGGCCTCGCCTACGGGGCTGCACCGGTTGCGCGGCTCCGGGTTCCGGACGCCACGGCTATCTGCCATTGATGTCACCGATGTAAACCGTCCGCTGCGGCTGGCGACCGAGCCCTATCGAGGGTTGAGTTTCATCCAGGCCGACCTGAAGCCGGATTCGCATATTCTCCTGGTGGAGAGCGATCTTGTCCCGCGCGCGCCACTGCCGCGAAAGAGTCGCTGGCAGAACTGGGACTCGACGGACAAGTCCGCCGACTTGCTCGTGATCTACCACAACGCGTTCGAGGAAGCAGGGGAGCAACTGGCCGCCGACATTCGCGAGACAGGCCGCGAGGTCGTGACGGCAGAGGTCGAGGGGCTCTACGAAGCTTGGAACGACGGGAATCTGTCGTGGGAGCCGATCCGTGATTTCATTTCGCGAGCTGTCCATGATTGGAAGGGCAATCGCCCGGCGGCGGTCATCCTCATTGGTGACACGACTGGCGATGGGCGGGGCATTGCACGAAACGACATCGTTAACTATCTTCCGACGATCACCGCCGCTGCCAGCCGAGGTCGCGACCGGGATACCTTCTCGATGGACCAGGCCTTCGCGAATGTCGTCGGCGATGATGAGCTGGTGGACATTCTGGTGGGCCGGATTTCGGTGACGTCTCCCGAGGAAGCGCTGGCAGCCGTCGCCAACATGCGCGACTACCGGAACCTCCGCGACGAGAAGCAGGACTGGACGGATGACCTCCTGACGATTGCGGATTCTGAGGAGTTTACTCGCGTCGCGCAGGAGCTTCACGAAGAGGTCATCAGCCCGCGGGTCGACCACCATTTCTTGCTCGCCGATGACGCTGTCTGGGAAGACAACTACTACCTCCCGCCAGAGGTCATCACTCGCGAGGACGACTCCAAAGTCAGCTCCGACATGACGACGGCGATTGAGCGGCAGATCAACGAGGGGCAGGCAGTTGTGACATTCATCGGTCACGGCGCGCCAAACCTTTGGAGCAATCAGCGTTATTGGTTCGGAGGAGGCACACCGAACAGCGACATTTTGCGGCTGGAGAATGCGGGACGCTTTCCCTACGTCGTGACCTTTACCTGCAACAACGCCGTCATCGATTATCCGCTCAAACCGTGGAACATCTGCATTGCCGAGGATTTCATGCGCCACCGGAACAAGGGCGCGATTGCGGTGTTTATGCCGTCGGCACCGGGATACATTTCTCAGCACAAGCACATCGCCGAGGGCTTCTTCAAGGCGTGGAGTAAGTTAGGTGTGAGCGAGCACGGGGTGATCGCCGAGATGGCTCGATTGAACTACCAGGCGCGCGTCGGCACGGACAATCACTCGCGAATGTTTACGTTCCTTGGCGACCCGACGTTGGAGATCCCGCCTGCGGCGGATACGTCGCTGAAGGACTACGGGCGCGATGCCGAGCTCGACCGCACCGGTGGCGATTTGCTGATGGCAGACATCGTGGACAGTCCGGAGAACACCGCGTCGGGCCTCACGCGGTCATGGAACGTCGTGCTCGCGAATGAAAGCTCGCGCCAAAAGATTCTCCCTCTCTCGGCCAAGCTAATTGGCAAGGATGGGGAGGTCGTCGATTACGATGAACGGTTCATTAGCCTTCGTGCCCTCGAGAATAAGATGGAGGAAATGTCGCTCACCGCGCCGGGCCCGGGCGTGTACGTTGTAAGTTTTGAGATTCCCCACGAGAGCGGCGAGTTCTATCGCGAGTACTTCCCGACGCGCAGCTACGGCGAGCCGGTGTTCTTTGGTCGGAAACACGGGCCGCTGGACATCGTCGAGGGGAGCGTACGCATGCGGCCTGATTCCTCGCCGCGCGGCGGCCCGCGTGTGGAAGTGGCCATCGCCAATCCGAACCCGAGCGTCCAAAGCGGTTCGCTGGTGGCGACGTTCACCCGCGATGGAGAAGTGCTGCGCACGGAGGGACGCCAGATGACTAACCTCGCGGCCGGATCGGTCACCCGAATCGCATTTCCCCTTCGCGGGATCGACGTTGTGGAGAGCGACTTCACCGTTGAGTTTGTCCTGAACCAGAAGAACGAAGCTGGCGACATGTCGGAGCAGGATCGACTGGAGTATCGTGTCGAACCGCTCAATCTACCGGATCTGTATGTCGACGAGGCGACGATCTCGGTTTCACCTGAGGAGCTTTCCGCAGGGAAGACAGTGTTCGTTGAAGGGTGGGTTGGCAATCGTGGGGGAGCGATGAGCGCGGAGTTCCCGCTTCGCCTCTACCGGGCAACCGATGTGGAGTCGAAAGAGCCACTGCGTAACATGTCGCGCCAGGCGCCGATCACTGCCGGGCCCCTGAAGCCCGGCGAGCGTCAGCGGTTTCGGTTGCGATGGGACCCGGCGAACAACGCGGGTGCTTACCAGATCAAGGTTGTGGCGGACCCGGAAAAGATGATGCTGGAGCCGAATCGTCGAAACAACGAAGCGATTGTGCCGCTCAGCGTCTTGAACAAGTGGCGCCTCTTCGCTGGCGAGCTTCTCGTGAGGCCTTCCGAGAATCGAACGCTTGTTTTGGCGGCAGAAATCGCCAACCGCGGTGACATCTCAGCGCGCAATGTTTTGGTGACTTTCTACAAGACGAAGGATCAGCATAAGGATGGAAAAATCGGTGAGGTCGTCGTCCCGATCGTCGGCCCTCACGAAATCGTCCCGGCAGTGTTGGAATGGCAGCTTCAGGAAAAGGACATGAATCTCAATCCGGCGGAGTTGAGCTTCACCATCGCGCTCAAGGGAAGCCTGCAACGGATCTCGTCAGCCGAGGATCGATAGCCGCCGCTGCAGTCGCGATCGCGTTGTTTCTGACAGCGTGCTTCGGCATTGGTAAAAGCGCCGATCCGGCGCGCCGTAGCCTGCCGACGCGACCGCTCGTTTTGTGGGTTGATTGGGCGGGGACTTCCGATGCGTTTCGTTCCGCTAGTGAGACCAACGAATTCGTCGCCACCGCGAAGCGGGCAGGCGTCACCCATCTCGCCCTCGAGGCCCGCGACAGGAGCGGGCGCCCCGCCTTGGGCGCGCAGTCTGTTTACCGCCTACAGGAGCGGAACCTTCGCTCCGCCGCCCAGCAGCACGGCATCTTGCTCGCCGCTGCGATTCCCGTTTTTCATGCAGACGAGGCGACGGCCGGGGAACTGCGGTCGTCGAGTGCCATCGCTGGAGACTCTGGGTGGGAGCTCGTCGCGGACGACGCGCTCTCACCGGTCATCCCGGGAAACCGCGAGCGCGAGTTGGAGCTCATTGAATCTATCGCGACCAGCGGCGACTTCGATTTTCTAGTCCTCAGCCAGCCGGGATTCGCGGGTTTGTATTCAGACCTTGGCCCGGCGGCGAAGCGTGCCTTCGAGGCCTGGACGGGGCGCACAATGGGGCGCTGGCCGGAGGTCATCATCGGCGAAGCTGCTCCGCTCTCTGCCAACAGAGAAGGTAAGGGCGCCCTCTGGGACCTGTGGCTAATCTGGCGGGCAGACGTCATGCTGGACTTTATGCTCGAGGTGAACGGCAGGCTCGCTGCCGATGGAATGCCTCCGGCGATCGTCGCGGTGGAAGGTCCGTGGCCCGCCCACATTCGCGGCGGGCTCAACTGGGCGCTCCCTCAATCGAAGGCGGGGACCGACTATGGCTGGCTGCCGAGGAACTATGATCGCACAGCTGCGGGGCACCTTCTCCCGGCGGTCGCGCTTGGATTCTGGGAACCAGACCTTATTTTCGTGAAGGACGCAGAGCTTGAGGACTTCGCGTGGTGGAGTTCGATGGAGGGCTCTTCCTTACTCGCCCGGCGCTATCGGAGAACCGGCGAGCCCGTTTGGGGCGTCGTACCGCTCTTCTCGTCGACGGCTCCTCTTTCTGCGATCCAAGCCGCCGGGCGGTTGACCGATGGCGTGATCCTGCTTTCCGCATCGGACTTTATCGAACACCCGGAACTGTGGGGGCAGCTTCGGTAGAAGCCTCGGGGAAATCACGTAGTTTCGCCGGGGGGCGTCGTCTTTCTTGACGCCGGTAAGGTTGTTTTCCCATGATCTGAAAGTCCTCAACATAGGGCCGCATTCGCCCCAAGACCAAAGGAGACCGCCGTGCTCGATATTACAGAAATGCTGCGGATAACGCTGGAGTACAACGCTTCCGATCTTCATATCGTCGTGGGCAGGCCCCCGGTCATTCGCGTCGATGGCAATATCGTGAACCTCGACCACCCGCCGCTCACACCCGCCGATACGCGGCGGCTCGTCTATGGAATCTTGACCGACATCCAGAAGCAGAAGTTCGAGGACATCAAGGACCTCGACTTCTCTCTTTCCATTAGTTCCGTCGCTCGCTTCCGCGTAAACGCGCACTTCCAGCGCGGTTCGGTTGCGGCTGCGTTCCGACTCATCATGAACGAGATTAAGAGCTTCGAAGAGTTGGGCCTCCCCCGAGCGATCTGCGATCAGTTCACTCGGCGCCCCAACGGATTCGTGCTGGTCACTGGCCCCACTGGTTCGGGCAAGACAACGACCCTCGCGTCGTTGATCGACAAGATCAATGCGGAGCGCACGCTGCACATTATCACTCTGGAAGACCCGATCGAATACATTCACTCGCACAAAATGGCTCTGATAGAGCAACGCGAGATCAACGAAGACACCATGAGCTTCTCAAACGGACTCAAATACGCGCTGCGTCAGGACCCCGACGTGGTGCTCGTCGGCGAGATGCGCGACCTCGAAACGATTCAGAACGCGATCACCGCTGCGGAAACCGGCCACCTTGTGTTCTCGACACTCCATACCGTCGACGTCGTTCAGACCGTTGACCGTATTGTGGACGTTTTCCCGCCTCACCAGCAGGAGCAGATCAGGATCATGCTCGCGGGCGTTATGGAAGGCATCATGTGCCAGCGACTCCTGCCGGCGAATCGCGGAGGTCGCGTGGCCTCAATCGAGATTCTCACGGGAACAGACGCTGTGAGGAACATGATCCGCGAAGGCAAGACTCACCAGATTCCGGCGTTCATGGAAGCCGGTGTGAAGTACGGCATGCAAACGATGGATCGTGCGTTGCTGGACTTGCTGAAGCGAAATGTGATCTCTCGCGACACGGTAATGTTGAACTGCAAGAAGCCCGAAGAGATGAAGAGGCAGATCGGCGAGGCGGTCGGCGCCGGGTCTGGTGGTGGGGGCAATCGCCCTCCGGCCCGCATCTAAATCCAATAGGATCAGTATTGTAATGTCGAGGGCCGCGCGTTTCGCGCGGCCCTTGCATATTGCAAGCGATTTGCAATTCCGTGGTCCTTGCAATTTGCAATGGGTGTTTTTTGCAAAATTTGGCTTTGACTTGACGTGCGGGTGATTTCACGGCCACATTATCGACAAGAAGATTTTCTGAGGGTATTGGCCCCACGAAGGAAAGGATTCAATGGCAACGGCGACGATGAAGAAGGAGACTTTGGCGGACATTCTCTTGCGTGATGGTTTCATCTCGCAGGAGCAATACGACAAAGCTCTCGAGCAGTATGGCTTCACGAAGCGCTCGCTTGTCAGAATCCTGACTGAGATGGGTGCGATCGACGAGAATCTGCGGCTCAAGATTCTTCGTCAAAGCTGTAGCTGCGATGCCGTTAGCCTTGCCGATTTCACGCCCGAGTACTCGGTCGTTGGGCGCATGACTCGCCGCCAGTGCCACAAGTATCACGTGGTGCCCCTTCGCCGGGATGGCGACAGCGTCGTTGTCGCGATGGAAGATCCGACGGATATTCGGCTCCTTGGAGATCTTGAGAAGATTTTTGGTTCCCCGGTCAGCCCGGTGCTCGCGCGTTCGCAGGAAATCGCGGACACCATCGAGCGGCTGCCGGAGTTGGAAGACCAAACCGGCGTCGGCCCGATCATCGAGCCGAGCGTTGGCTGGAAGGTTTCAAGCTTGGTGATTCTACCAGCTCTGGTGGCGCTTCCGCTGGCCTTCTTTTTCTACTTTGTTGTCGGCACCGATGCCGGCTATTCTTGGTATGGCGGCCTGGGCTTAGGCACGTTTGAGGAAATCCTCTTCTTCGTGGTGGGATGGGGTTCCTGGGCCGCCATTGCCTATTTCCTGCACGACCTGATCTTCAACCAGCGCAAACGCTAGGAATGGTTTGACTCTGGGGTCAGCTCTGCAAAGGATTGAGGGACGCCGGAAACGGCGTCCCTCTCCGTTTATTCAGGATATGATGCGTGATACTTGCTCGTAAAATCGTAGTTCTTCTCTTTCCAATGCTCCTACTCGCAGGATGCCTCGGCGGCACAAAGGGGGAGGTCGCGAAGGTTGATGCCTCGGAACTTGGCAAGGTTCATATCCGCTACTACATCACCGAGGCAGATATTACAGCACCTCCTGTCACGTTCAATGTTTATCGCTCCGCCTCGCCGTCGGGTCCGTTTGAGAAAGTAAACGAGAAACCGATCGAAGCTGATGAGGGGCTCCGGCGTGGCGATATGCAGCAGCTCCTGACCGATGTTGGCCTGCCGCTGGGCTCTGTGTTTTGGTATTTTGTCCAGAAAACCGATGCCAAGGGCGTCACCAGCAAGGCGACTTCGACGGCCGCAGCCACGGTGAATCTGCCGCTTCAGCCCGAAGATCATCGCGCGTTGCAGGCGTTGGCTGAAGAGCAGGCCCGGACGAAGAAGAATGGGGCCAAGTCCCCGAACCAACCTAAACTCCCCGCGAGGGGTCGTGATAATGGGTGAGCGCATCCCACACAGGTTGCTCCCAATGGAACGACGATTCTACATCGCAATTTTTCTGACTGTCATCTTCACGATGATTGTACCTGCGGAGGTTTTGGCTCAGGGCCGCAGTCGCCGAGTGAGCGAGCACGAGCGCCGCATTCGAGAGATCATCGATCAGCGCCGCGAAGAGCAGGCGGAGCGCGAAAGACAGAGACAAAACGAAGACCGTCGCGAGTTGCTTCAGGCGCGACAGGAGGCGATCGAACGGGGCGAGGATCCCGCATCCGTCCAGCCAGCAACGCCTCCAGGCGGGGAGGCTGCCGAAGACCTGGGACCTAAACAGCTTCTCAGCAGCGTTGTGATGGGCTTCAAGTTTCTCAACGAAGACGGAGTTCTCAGCTATAACACCATCGTCGAAGAGGGGAGCACCTTCGTTACTGAGGTGATCCTGTTCAACGTCGATGCGAACCCGATCGACGAAGTGCGCCTCGCGCTCGACTACGATAAGCGGTTCCTCAAACCCGTTAAGGTGTTTGACGCGGACCTTCGAAAGTACATGAGCGACGAACCGGAGTTTCGCGTCAGCAAGCGCGACGCGATGCTGATCTACGACGCAAAACTTTCCAAGAAGCTCACAGCCGAGGAGTTCGTTTTGCTGCGAATTCTTTGGGAGGCTCAACGACCGACTCCTTACACCGGAATCGAATTCGGCTTCACGCCGACGGAAGCCGTCGGCACGGCGCACACGGGCATCTATCATAGAGGGAACAACATCCTCGGCTTTTCGGACGACCCGGCCGATGGCGTTCTTTCTGGCGGTGTGATGATCGAGCGCGAGGGTGGCGAAGAAGTCGTCTTGCAGGGTAAGGCAGAGGAACTGCGCACGCTGTACCTCGGAACCGGTGCCGCACAGTCGGAGGCCGGTCTTGTGCTGATCGCTCCGGAGAAGTCACCACGCGTTGGTGAATCGTTCGTCGTGAAGGTCGCCCTTAACAATCCCGAAGGCGCTCTTATCGATGCCTTGGGATTCTTCATTACCTTCGATCCTTCAGTTCTTCAGGTGAAGGACACATCGAAGTTTAACTGGATCAGTCGCGGTGTGAACATCCTGGACGGGCCGTATCACGAGGATTATCCTTGGGACATGCACCGTCGCAACGAAGTGCGAAACGAGCGCGGCTACATCCACTACGCTATGTCCTTGGCCAATGGCCAGTCGTTGCCGAGCGGTGTGTTTGCCGAGGTACACTTCGTGCCGATCGCGCCGAGCGCGGAGACGGAGATCGGATTTGTTAAGGGGCGCCCCGGCGCGCCGGACCTGTCGTCGATCCGCTACTTTGGATTCGAGATGCTGAACCTCGGTCAGCCGTTTTCGCTGCCGCTTCTTCGCCTGCCTGTTTACAACGCGCCGGTGACGCTGGTGCGCAGCGATCCGGAGTCTTCCGACGTGGCCACACAGGACGAATTGGCCGTCCGGAAGCTGATGATCGAGCGCGACTAACGGGCGATTCCTCAACAGTTTCCCTTGTCCACCGGGGCGGCGGATGGCTCACCTTTCCCCCTTGGAAAAACAGCGAGTATCTGAAGTTAATCTCAAGATGGAGGCCCCCAGGCCATCGTGGAAGATAGCACTAAAAAGACAGGAACAATTCGCGCCGAGAAATTGGTGAAGGACTACGGAAGCAATCGCGTGGTCGACGGAGTCAGCGTGGAACTCAACGCGGGCGAGATCGTCGGGATGTTGGGGCCAAATGGCGCCGGCAAGACGACTTCTTTCCGCATGATCATCGGTTTCACACAGCCCAATAGCGGCAAGGTGTATTGCAATGATCAGGAGATTACGCGCATGCCGCTGCACAAGCGCGCGCGTTTGGGGATTAGCTATCTACCGCAGCAAACGAGCGTCTTTCGCAAGATGACAGTGCGTGAAAACCTCATGGCGGTGTTGCAGGCTCGCGGCGTTTCCAAAAAAGAAATTCGCCCCCGCGTTTCCGAGATGGTCGAAGAGCTGGGAATCGGATACATCGAACGGCGCACTGCGGAGAAACTCTCCGGCGGCGAAATGCGACGTGTAGAAATCGCGCGCGCGCTCATGACTGATCCGACGTTTATTCTCCTCGATGAACCTTTCACGGGAATCGACCCGCCGACCGTTGAGGACCTTCAGGAGATTATCCAGAAACTGAAACAAAAGGGGCTCGGAGTTCTCATTACCGACCACAATGTGCGAGAGACTTTGACCATCGTCGACAGAAGCTATATGATGTACGATGGTCATGTGATTGTTTCTGGAACGATGGATGAAGTGTTCGCCAACGAGCAGATCCGCGAGAAGTACCTGACGCGCAGCATTATGGAGGACTTGAGCCGCAAGACACCAGCGAAGGCAGAGGCCGGCGCTGTTGATGACGGCGACGCTTAGCCGAGCGTTAGTCTGTTTCTTTCCGAGCGATTGCCATGTAGTGAGCGCTCCAGCGTCGGAGGGGTCCGCGTTCGAGCATCTGCTCGAACTTGATCGCTCGATTCAGCAGAAACGCGGGGAAGAAGTCAGGTAGGAATGTATAGTATTGAGTTTTTTGCAGCCACTCGATACCATCGATTTCCGGCAGCGCCTGCGGGCTAATCCACGATTCAGTACCTTCATCGATGTCTTTTAATACCGGGAACAGATAGCTCATATAGAGCCGGAAAATGACATTGTCGGTATTGATTTCGTGCATGATGAACAATCCGTCTTTTTTCAATACTCGCTGTATTTCATTCAACACTGTCCCGCGCGTTTGTGGATCGACAATGTGGTGGATGACGTTAATGCAATAGACAAAGTCGAAAACGCTATCGCGGTAGGGGAGTTGACTCCCGTTGTAGGAGCAGTAGTGAACGTCTGCCCCCGAGGCTGTCGCATGATCGCGCGCCATCTTGACCTGTGAAGATGAGAGGTCGACGCCGTGGACCTCCATGCCGTGCCCTGACATTTCCTGAGCGTACCAACCTTGCCCGCAGCCAAAGTCGAGCCCTCTCAACTTCGAATCACTGAAGTGATCGGTCAGCACCGCGTTAAGCATTTCCGTCTTTCGCTTCAGGAGTCGCTCGCGAATGTGGATCGGGATATTGTCATCATATTCAGGGGCGAGTTCGTCGAAGTGCCCCTGAACCTGTTGGCGATGGGCGGAGAGTATGTCGCGACGGAACACCGCGAAGACGACAAAGCCAAGAGCGACTGAAAACCAAGTCGTGCCCGCGCGCAGAAGCGCGATTACTAGAATTGCGAGCCCTGATTCCAGGCCGAAGTCCTTCAGGTATAGAATCGAAACCGATCCGGTCACGCCGAGGCCGCCGGGGACTCCGGTGACACCGCCTGCGATTGAGCCGCCGGTGAACGATTCGATGAGACCGTGGAACGAGAGCGTGGGCGCGATGAGCTTCATTGCCAGACCGGCAAACACCATGAGCGCGGCCCAGGCCAAAAACGTCCCGGCGAGGCAAGTTGTGATGACTCCGATTCGCAGCAGTGGTGTGCGCTTGCGTTCTGGAGTTTGTGTCGAACCAAAGACGCCCATTACCAAGAGAACGCATCCGAATATGATGAGACCCATGATCACGTTTTCCGATGCGAACATGAAAAACAGACTGAGGATGATGACATCGCAGACTCGTTCCAATAGCCAGATCAGTACAAAGTCGGCGAAGCTTGCCGGGAGCTTGTCCTTGAGGAAATAGTATCTAATCAATTCTCCGATGTAGAAGGGCGTCAGAATCGCGGGGAGTGTAGCGAAGTACAGTTTGAGCGAATCTTTGGAGACGAGGTTTTTAGTTAGTCGGCGAACGAGATAGTGCCACCGCAGCCATCGAATTCCCAGATTGAACAAGGTGCCGACGACGATGATTAGAAACGCGGAGACGACTGATAGAAGATCAATGGCCGGGAGTGATTCGCGGTAGCCGAAAAACCACATCGTTGTGACGATCAAACCTGTCAGCAACGATGCGCCGATGATTACGTTGAATGTTCGGCCAAAGAAATTCATCGTGCTACCAAGCACCTCGTCGGGAGGGCGGGTTCATCTATGAAACCTCCAAGACGACGTATGAATCGTCCTCGTGTATCGCCTTGATGAACTCGAATTGTTGCAGGAATTCGAGGATTCTCTGAGTGTGCTCAAACTTTGTAACTACTATGAATCTAACGGAATTGAGTCGGGTCCACTGGTGGATCTCTTCCGGTGAGTCTCCGACCTGATGGTTAATGAATCTGGGGTCTGAGCCCTGTAACAGCCAAAGGTGTCTCAGTAGCGGCTCGTTAATGAGCTTCACAATGCGCCGATCAC
>JAUIJJ010000387.1 GCA_030431385.1 bacterium
GGTTTAAAATTTTAAGATTATTCCATGTACAAAGAGTATAACAACGTAGAACGAGTAAAGCCGAGCGGACTGGAACTGAAGGACCACTTGGTTGGAGTACAAAGGGTTACCAAGGTGACCAAAGGTGGAAGAACCTTTAGTTTCTCAGCTATCGTGGTAGTAGGAAATGGCGCCGGAGTCGTAGGGCACGGGTTGGGCAAGTCACAGGACGTTGCCTCTGCCATCGCCAAGGATATGGCGCAAAACGCAGGGCTTATCACTGCGAAAGACCTCAGCGAATACGAACCGATCATCCGTCAGCCCATCGTCGGCACCTATCGCGGCACCAAGATCTACACCATGCCGCCCCCCAGCTCCGGCGGCGTCCACCTTGTCCAGATGCTCAACGTCTTGGAGGGCTACGACATTTCCGCCTCCGGGTACGGCAGCTCTCAGACAGCGCACCTCATGACCGAAACCATGCGCCGCGCCTATGCCGACCGGGCCGAGTACTTGGGCGACCCGGATTTCGTCAACGTGCCCGTCGACGAGCTGACCTCGAAAGAATACGCCGAGCTGCTGCGCTCTCGCATTGATCTGAAGAAAGCCTCGAAGAGCAGCGACATCAAACCCGGGCTTGGCGCCTTCCCGGAATCACCGAGCACCACCCACGTCAGCGCCGTTGATCGCGCCGGCTGGGCAGTATCCATGACCCAGTCAATCAACTACAGTTTCGGCTCGGGCATCACCGTGCCGGGCACGGGGATTCTGCTCAATAACACCATGGACGATTTCTCCGTGAAGCCCGGCGTTCCCAATGTCTACGGACTCGTCGGCAGCGAGGCCAACTCGGTCGCCGCCAACAAGATCCCGCTCAGCAGCATGACTCCGACAATCGTCATGAAAGACAACGAACTGTTTCTCATTATCGGCAGCCCCGGCGGCTCCACGATTATCAACACGGTGCTACAAACAATCATCAACGTCGTCGATCACGGCATGGACATTCGCACCGCCATCGAGAAGCCCAAGATTCACAACCAATGGCTCCCCGACGAGCTGCGCACCGAGCCCTTCGGAATGGTCCGCGACGTGAGGGAAAAGCTCGAAGCCATGGGGCATACCGTCGTCGAGAAACCAGTCTTCGGAAACGCCATGGGAATTCGAGTCGACCAAGACGCCGGCGAGTTTCACGGCGCCGCAGACTCACGAGGCGTCGGCCGCGCCGTTGGGTATTGAATCGTGTCTATTCGTACGCTCTCGCGCGAGTGTTGAATACAAATCGGGAACCTTTTGCACGGAGTTGATGTCTCTCGTTTCAGACCAATCAAAAGGCATCCATCATGCGCAAGTTCGTGTTATTCATTCCTATCCTATGCGTCATTCTGAGTTCATGTGCCACCGGTGAAATGGGACAGGTCGCAGCAGGCCGATTCGTTTCCGACGAAAATCGCTACGAGAACCTCTTTGCCGAAGACCAGTTGGAAATGGGCAACATCCCCTTCAATGAGCTATTCAAGGTGGATACCTCGTTGCCTCGAGAATCGTCGGTCGCCCTCGTGGGGATCATCCAAAGCGATTCGACGGACTCCGCCGGAAACGCGTCAGATGTTCTTCGCGGTGCCGCAGCAGATTTGGAGTCCGCGCCAGAAGTCGATTCAGTGAGCATCGTCCCTTATTGGGTCATGCCCGATGTCGTAAACCTCAGCTCACTCCGAACAATCGCCGCGAGATACCAGGCAGACTTAGTCTACCTCGTGCTCATCAAGACCAACAGCCGAACCTCCAACAGCCTATTCGGAAAGGACGAGACCATCGCCGAGGCGAGGTGCGACGGCTTGCTGCTACATTCACGCACCGGGATCGTGCTCCACAGCTCACTGAAGGAAACGAAAGCGGCTTCCAAGCGCAACTCTCTCGACCGCGATAGTATTGACCTCGCAAAGAGAACGGAACGCATTGCTTCAATTGAAGCCTCCTCCGAGGTTCTCAGCGGAGTGAAGTCATATCTCGCGGCAAGTCGCTAGGCCCCGACGATAAAATGGCCTCCCTCAGTTTATCGGTGCAAAGGTGGTAAGGGAATTCTCGCCGTTGACGTCGTTCCCTCCGTTGTTGAAGCGTTTCGCCTTCGCCGTTGAGGACCCATCCTCAGGCGAACTTTGATGAAATCAGGTAATGAATTATGGCAGTTCCCTTTATTGATCTTCGCCGTTTTGAGGACGGATTCTTGGAACGCTGGGCAGAAAAATGCGCCCACGTCAGCGCCAACACGATGTTCGTGGGCGGCCCGGAAAACGCCGCCCTCGAAAAGCGCCTCGTCGAAGATACCGGCGTCGGTGCGGCAGTCGGTTGCGCCAATGGAACCGATGCTCTGCAACTCGCCCTTCGCGCCGTTGGCGTCGAAGACGGCGACCTCGTCCTCATTCCCGACGCGACCTTCTGGGCGACCTTCGAAGCCGTTGTAAACGTCGGCGCCCGCCCCGTGACTGTCGACATCGATCCTGTCGACCTCCAGATGGACTTCGAGCTGTTTTGCAAGGCCGCCGAGGAGCACAAGCCCAAGGCCGCCATCCTCGTCCACCTCTACGGGTGGGGGAGCGCGCGCCTCGCCGAGTACCGCGCATACTGCAAAGACAAAGGCATCATCCTCATCGAAGACGGTGCCCAATGCTACGGCGTGAAGTACAAGGGCGAGTCGATCTACAAGGGCGCGACCATTTCCACGATCAGCTTTTACCCCGCGAAGGTGCTCGGCTCCTGCGGCGACGCCGGAGCAGTGCTTTGCGAAAGCGAGGAACTGGCAAACACCGTGCGTCTTCTCGGCAACCACGGTCGCACTTCCCACTACGGCCACGGCTATGTTGGCTGGCTTGATTTTGCAGACCATCAGACGACGCACAATGAAGTTCCGGAGCCGGCAACGCTGGCGTTGTAGAAACCTCCGAAGAGGTTATCCATATCGATGGTCACCGCACCGGTAGCAGTGGAGTAATCCAGAACGTC
>JAUIJJ010000035.1 GCA_030431385.1 bacterium
TTTTTCCGTAGCCGGCTGCATTCTCGATGGCGTGACCGATAGTGTGACCGAAGTTTAGAATTTCGCGTAAGCCACCCTCGCGTTCGTCGGCCCGAACGACTTCGGCTTTCAGCTCACACGAACGCACCACAGCGTGGGTCACAGCGGGCTTGTTTAAATCGCGTACGCTCTCGATGTGCTCTTCCAGCCATTCAAAGAACTCGCCGTCACGGATGACGCCATACTTGATGATCTCCGCGAGCGCGCTGATGCGTTCCTCTTCGGGAAGCGTTTGCAGAACGGCGGTGTCGGCGAGTACCAGATTTGGCTGCCAAAAAGCGCCGATGAGATTTTTTCCCAGCGGATGGTTGATACCTGTTTTCCCGCCGACGCTCGAATCCACCATCGCGAGCAGCGAGGTCGGGATTTGGATATAGTCCACCCCGCGAAGGTAGCTCGCTGCCGCGAACCCGACGAGGTCGCCGACGACGCCTCCACCGAGCGCGATCACTGCGCAATCGCGTCCGAACCGGAGCTCCACAAGCCGGTCCCACAGCTCCGAAAGCTGACCTGAATTCTTCGTTTGCTCCCCGCTGGGTAGTTGAATTGTCTCAACTCTGAGGCCGCTATCAGAGAGGGACTTGAAGAGGAGTTTTCCGTGGGGCGACGCAACGTTCTCGTCCCAAGCGAGGAACACATCAGTTCCCTGAATAACCTGCGGAATGTACTCGGCGGCGGAATGGAGCAGTCCGTCGCCAATAATGATGTCATATCCGCGCTCGCCAAGATCGACCCGAACTTGCGTATGGTTCATCCGCCCTGCTCTTCGAAAAGGGGTTTCCCATCGCCGCTTTCGCTGAAGGCCGGGTTGGGATCCGGGAGGCGATGATCAGGGGTTTCATTGAGCCCGAGAACTCGGCGGGAAAGGCGCGCCATCCATGTCGGCGAGGTCGCTTCCTTGAGGATCTCCGGGCCTTCCTTCGCTCCGAAACTCGGGCCGTAGGCGAGTAGCGGAACGTCCTGGTCGTAGTCGTAGGGCGTGTAATGGGTCGTCCCCTCCCCTGGCATGAGGATGTAATTGCGGTCGAGGACTATCATCAGGTGGCCGCTACGGTTGGGGTGGTAGGACTGCTGCGCAGCGTAGAGGATCGTGCCGGGCTTGGCGTCTTGGGCTTCCAATTCCTCGCGGGTAAACACCGCGCCGATGCCCTCCTGCTCGGAAAGCCAGCGCTTCATCTGGCGCAGAAACTCTTCGGCGTTTTCTCCCGAGCATGGTGGCTGAAGGTAAACGTAGGGCATGTCAGTTTCGTAGCCCGCGCAGTTCGTGTCGGGGAACAGCCGCTGCAACTCGCCTTGCAAGCCCGTGAGAATATCGCTGGTGCGGAGGCGGCCGGAAGTCTCGCCTCGCTCGTGGCTGACTTCCGGCAGCGGCGCGACGCCGTGGTCAGCGCTCAGGATGACCTCGTAATTGCCGTCGCCGATGTATTCGTCAAGGAACTCGAACATCATCGCGATGGTATTGTCCATGCGGAAGGCGGCATCGATCATCTCCCACGAATCCGGCCCCCACGCGTGCCCGCCTTTGTCGAATGCGGAAAGCGAGATTGTGACGAGGTCGGGGACTTCATCCTGCCCGATTTCCAGCGCGCGCATTCCGGCAATGGCGACCTCCATCGTGTACTGATCCGCGAAGGGCGTCACCGCGAACTGGTTGTTGTAGGGAACGCCTCCGACGGGAAGAAGCTGCTTGGGCATGGTATTGGGAAGACCCCATGAGGCCTCGCCTTCCTGTGCGTCGATCGTGCAGAGCTTCTCGTAGATTTCCTTCTCCTTGAGCAGCCCCCACTCTTTGCCGACCCACTGGTTGATGCCGTGTTTCGCCTGGTAATCGTTCAGCCACGCGGGCGTTTTTTCCATGTAGTACTGTGAGCTGACGTATTTGCCCTCGCCGGAACTGAACCAATAGACTTCGTCGGGCTTGTGCCCGGCCATGAGCACAGCCGAGCGATCTTTCGCGGCGATGCTGAAGGTCTTCGCCGCGCCGTTTGTGGCTCTCTCCAACTCGTCGCCGACGGTGTCGACGAGCAGCCGCTTCGGCGACGCACCCCTTGCCGAAAACTTACCAGTCTCGTTTACCAAAGGGCTCCCACTGTCTTCGACCGAGTAGCGGAGGCCGCGTTCCTCATAGACGTAGAACCCGTTTTCCACGATCCCGTGAATATTGGGGTTCACCCCAGTCATGAGCGTCGCGTGCCCGGCGGAGGTCACTGTGAACGCGAATTCATAGGCGCAATCTGGCGAAATTGCCCCCTTGTCGTAGAACCGGCGAAAGCCATCCTCGCCCATGTATTCGAGACAACGGTCGAGGTAGTCGCGGCGGAATTGATCGATGGAGACGCAAATGACAGCCTTGGGAGCCCTGGTGGAAGAAGCGACCTCCGGCATGCTCATCTTGTCTTGGGCAGAACTTGCGATGGGCAAGCTCGACAGAACGACACCTGTTGCTATCAGCGATTTCCAGTTTCTCACAATACGCCTCCGGGAGAGTCAGTTTCCAGAACCAATGAAGCCGAAGCCGCCGTCGCACAAGTGAGAAATGGAAGGCAGGTCGCTGCCGGTATCCAATTGTCCATTGCTCTTCAACGGTGCCGGGCTTTGCATACCGGCGCACGCTATGGAAACGACCGAACAACATCCTGTGACTACTCAGCCCGTTTCGCGACCGCCAGACTCGCTCGCGCGCCACGCTTGGCGCCAGCTGCGCCGCTCGTGGTCGGCGATGGTCGGGTTGATTTTGGTCATCTTCCTCACGCTCATCGCCGTCTTCGGTCCTTCCCTCGCCCCGGTGGACTTTCGGGAGATGGCCCCCGACGCAGCGCTTGCTCCCCCTGATGGCGACGCATGGTTCGGGCGCGACAATCTGGGCAGGGATATCTTCTCGCGCATTCTTTACGGCGCGCATCTGACCTTGGGCGTCGGCGCGGGGACTGTGCTCATTGGGCTCTTGATCGGCGTCCCGCTGGGCCTCATCAGCGGCTTCTTCGGAGGCATCATCGACCAGCTGATCATGCGGCTCGTCGACATCATGCTGGCGTTTCCCGATTATCTGTTGGCGCTCGCGCTGATGGCGGCGCTCTCGCCGAATCTGAAAAACGCGATGATCGCCATTGGCCTCGTCTTCATTCCGAAGTTCGCGCGCATTGTGCGAGGGTCGGCACTCGTGATTCAGGAAGCCGACTACGTGCAAGCAGCGCGCGCCCTCGGCGCGAGCAACCTGCGCATCATCGCCCAGCACGTCTTCCCGAATTGCCTCGCGCCGGTGATCGTTGTGGCAACGCTCGGGCTAGGAAACGGAATCCTGTACGTCAGCGCGCTTTCGTTCCTCGGCCTCGGCGCTCAGCCACCCTTGCCAGAGTGGGGCCGCATGTTGGCGGAGGCGCGCGAGGGCTTCATCCACGCCCCCCACGTTGTGATCTTCCCCGGCTTGGCGATCATGATGGCGGTGCTGGGGATTAACCTGCTCGGCGACGGACTGCGCGACGCCCTCGACGTTCGCCTCAAGTAACCTCGCCGATGCATTATCACTTGCGAGTCCACACCCTATCGCCACTAAGCTACCTCGGGCATCCGATGGGAGGTTGTCGCGAATGATGGTCGAAATGGAGCTGGTCGAGATCGTGATCAGCGGCACAACGGGGCATCAGGTGATCTTTCTTCAGGAAAAGGAAGGCTCTCGCAATTTTCCCATTTTTATTGGCCTGTTCGAGGCCGACGCCATGGACGACGCCGTGAAGGGTAGTCCTCACACGCGCCCCATGACTCACGATTTGATTCTCAACTGCATCCGTGATCTCGGCGGCGACCTGACTGGCGTCTACGTCGACGAGTTGCGCAATGATGTCTTTCACGGAAAACTGCTCGTGCGTGATGGGAACGGAGAGACGATCCGTATCGATACTCGCCCATCAGATGCCATTGTTCTCGCGGCGAAGGCGAACGTGCCGATCTACGTCGCCGAGGACGTCCTCTCTGTGACCACGAAAGAAGACGATGATTCCTGATAGCGACGGCGGGGGTGACGCGCCGGGATTTCATCGTTCCCTTGCGGCAGCGTGGATCGGTCTCGGGGTGCTCTCGCTGATCGTCTTCCTCGTCGCTGCCGTTCCGATCAGGGCGGACAATGACTGCTTCTGGCAGCTCAAGGCGGGGGAGTACATCAGCAAGAACGGCATCCCCACCAACGATGTATTCAGCTATACCGCGTCGGACCACGAGTGGCATAATCACGAGTGGCTGACCCAAGTCCTCATGTACCAAGTTTATCGCATCGGCGATGGGACAACTCTGGGTGGGTGGCGTGCGGTGATCCTCGCGAAGACCTTTGTCCTTTGGGGCAGCTACGCGATCTTGTATTTGCTCGCCGGCAGGCTCTCGAAGAACTGGTGGATCGCGCTTCTCGTGGCGATTCTGGCGGTCGCCATCGGCAGGCGTATGTTCTACCCGAGGCCGCCGGTCGTTTCGAATCTGATGCTCGCTGCCGAGCTCTATCTTTTGGTCGCGGTAGGCGAAGGATGGTTGAGGCGCTGGTGGCTGGCACTTCTGGTTCCCGCCATCGCGCTGTGGACGAACCTCCACGGCGGATGGCTGGCAGGCGGTGTCGTTCTCGCCGCGTGGGCTGTTTGCCAGTTGTGGTCGCGATTTCGAGAGAAACTGCCCCTCCAGCTTCCGTTTGAAGCACAGCCGAACACGGTGCCTCTTGTGCCGTTGGTCGTGCTAGGAGTGCTGTGCCTCGTGGCCACTATCGCCAACCCCTTTACCTATCACCTGTACGAATTGCCCGCGCGAGTCATGGGTGATCGCAACCTTGTCAGCCAGATCTTCGAACTCCAGTCGCCGAATTTTTACTATGTCATCGACTTCGAGTTCGTCGTCATCGGCACCATCGTCTTGGGGCTGTTTTCCAGAAACTTCCGCCCTCGGATTTTCGAGCTGCTGATCTGGCTGTTCTTCGTCCATCAGGCGATCCAACACGTCCGCCACCTCTTCCTCTTCAGTGTTATGATGGTTCCGCTGATGTCGCGGCTTCTCGCCAACGTTGCGGAGACGGCAAGCGCACAGATCACCGTGGCCCGGAGGGAATTCGTCCACGTGCCCGCACTGGCACTCGCGCTCATGGTTGGTTGGTGGGTGTTGCTTAATCCCCGCGAAACGGGAACGCTGACCGATCCGCTCGCTGCCAACACCTACCCGGCCCGATTCCTCAGCTTTTATCAGGGGGAGGACTACATCGATTCGTCATTCCCGACGAGCGTGTGCAACCTCATCGAGCTGGCCGAACCGCGCGGTCGGATGTTCAACGAGAATTCATACGCAGGCTACGTGATCTGGCGTCTCGTTCCGGAAAAGTACCAAGTCTTCACTGATCCCCGCTTCGACATTTTCGGGGGCGAGATTTGGAGAACCGAGCGCCTCATCGCTGCCGGCGTCATCCTGCCCGACGACGGAAACAGCTACGACCGGCCCTACTTCGAGGTGCTGCTCGACAGATACGATATTCAGTGGGTTATCACTCGCGGCGAATCCCCGCTCGCCAGCCGCTTCGCCGACGGAATCACCAAGACCCCGTGGGCGCTCGGCGCGCATTGGAGAGACCCCCGCTCGCTAATGCCATGGGCAGGCTGGCAAATCTGGGTCAGGGACATTCCTGAGAACCAAACGACCCTCGAGAACTTCCGAATCTCTGCCCCCTTCGAAGGCGCGATGGCCGGGACCTAGTTCCCTACCAAATCACCCGCGTCGGCGATCCCGTCTCCGTTCATGTCGGCCTTCGGCGATTCCCACCCCAAGAGCCCGTCCTTCACGTCCAGCAAGTCACGTTCGAGATCCTGCCACGCGAGGAACTCGACATTGTCGACATACCAACCATCCATCTGAATCGCGACGTCGCTTGTGAGGCGGAAGCGCACCTTGATGCGTTCGATGTGATCGAACCCGCTGAGGTCGATTACCCGCGCACGCCAATCGTCCTGCATTCCGTTGGAGATTTCGATCGTGGGCTGCCAGTTGGCGCCGTCGTCGAAGCTCACCTCGATGCGCCCCTTGTCGTAGGGAATTCCCGTCGCCGCACCGGTGCCAGTCTCCAGAAAGAAGCGCTCGTCGAATCGCAGGTGCAGCCCGTAGAGCGCCTCGTTGTTGACCGTCGGAAAGTGGACGGCTCTGTCCGTTTCATCGGGATAGTTGCCGACCGGAGAATCGGTAATCCCGAACGTATTGTGATTGCCGATTTGATTCACCCGCGCCCATCCGTCGCGCAACTCGATGGCTTCGTTTGCTTCCTCGAAGTCATAGTAGGCAATTCGCGCAGGCGGTGCCTTCGGCTGAAGTGCAACGCGAACGGAATTGCCCAGGATCCCCGGTGCGCCGTTGTTTCCATAGGCGCGAATCGCGATACGAGTTTCTTCCCCAAAGGGAGGTACGAAGGCGATCCGTTCGATCTCGCCGGCAGTCTGTGGGAGGGGAGGATTCGTCAGGCGGACTGCGGCGTCCCAATTGATCTCGGTCAGAGTTTCTGTGCTCGCCCGAACGTCGTATCGGAGCGCGGGGAAGTTGCCTGAATCGGGAGCAGTGAATTCCAACACTTGCTTACCGCCTCGCGTCTTGATGCGCAGGTCGTCGATGGCTCCGGGAAGATTCACTTCGGAGTTCGTCGCGAGATCGACCGCTCGCGCGGCGTCGAGTCGGCCCGCTCCGTATGCCCACGAAAACTTGTTAGGGTCATAGCCAGCGACCGTCGAGTCGATGGGAGCGGCGCTGCGGCGGAGCAGTGCTTCCACGTCGAGCGCGGTGAGCTGCGGCGCGACGGATCGCACGAGGGCGACGACACCTGCCGCTTGCGGCGCGGCAGCCGAAGTGGCTCCGAAAGCATCGGTGTAGAGTTCCTCATCGGAAGTCGTCGTGGTGATCTCTGGAGGGACGAGGAGCGTGGCGGAACTCGGCGCGAGTAGGCCCAGCGGCGGACCGTAGTCGCCGTAGAACGCGCGCCTGTCGTTGCGCGTGGATGCACCGATAGGGAGCGACCACGCGCTCGCCGACAGCCCATCCAACCCTACCGGTTCGTCGCCGTTTCCCGAAGCGAAGAGGATCACCGCCCCGCGCCCTCCGCGTGACTCGTCGCGAACGTAGGAGAAAGTCTCGGCCAGCAACGGCGTAATCGCGAAAACTTCCCAATATCCGTCGCGCGGGCCGTAGCTGTTCGAGATGACTCCGGCATCGTTCTCCACCGCCCAAAGGAACGCGTTAGCAATTCCGACATCGGTGACGAAACTGTAGCTGAGGAGCGAGATCGGGAGAAACCCCGCTTGATGAGCGACTCCTGCCACGCCGATTCCATTATCACCGCGCGCTGCGGCCAGACCGGCGGTGGCGGTGCCGTGGGTCGCGCCTTCCTCGGGGTCGCCTGCTGTTGCTGACTCTTCCTCCAGAACGGGATCATAGCCGAGGATGAAGTTTGGCGCGAGGTCTGGGTGCGTGTGAAGCGATCCGTTGTCGATCACGGCGATGATCTGCCCGGCGCCGGTGGAGGTTTCCCACGCGTCGGCAGCGTTGATGTCGGCGCCTGGCATTCCGTCGTCGCGCCCATCGTTTTCCAAATGCCATTGCGCGCCAAGCAGCGGATCGTCGGGCAGCCCTCGCGTTTCGAGAAACCGCACGAAGTTAGGGTGAACCCACCGGACGTCGTCGCGGGCCGCGAACTTTTCGGCGAGTTGTGCGAGTTCACTCACATCGTCCGCGTTCGACTCGACGAGCACGACGTTCTTCAGTTTCGGAAATGCGCGATGAGCACCGGCGTCCCGCGAGGCGGCCGCGGTGCTCTTGAACGCAACGATCAGCTGCGGCGTGAGGTAGACCGGCGCGCCGGGCCGTGTGTCGCCTGACTCAGCCAATTGGTACCGGGGCGACACGAAGGCTCCGGTCCGTTCGTGAATCCGAGCGGCCTGCGTGGTGCTCGCACCTGCGAGGATGATCGGCAGCCGCCCGCGCGAGCGTTCCCAATCGCTGACTGCAACCTCGACGTCCTCTGGCAGTGCGGCCTCGATCTCGGCTCGCTTCGTGATCGGGGCAAAGAGCGCGTAATCCCCGCTCTCCTGACGGAGCTCGAAGCCACCCAGCCGAAGCGAATTGTCGGCAGCGTCGACCGATCCCGCGAGGATGATGAAGCTGAGAATTAGTAGTATCTGTGAACTGGCCACGATCGCCTCCGGAGAAAGCATGGCGCCGGTTGGGGTCATCGGCAACGAGTTTGAATAACTTGGCCGGAATGGCGTAAGACACTCAGATAGCGCGGTTTTGAGTATTCTATCGATATTTCCTCAGGAGCCCTTCATGGAACCCATCAGCGCCGCAATCGGCTCCCTCGGTTGCCTGTCACTGCTCTTCATCATCCTCATCCTTCTGGACAGCGGAGGGGCAGCCCACAAGCTGCTCTGGATCGTGCTGGTCATCGTCCTTCCATGTTTGGGGCCGATCCTCTATCTGGTTCTCAGCGACGCGACGAAAGACAAGTAGGTGTTTGGTGCGCTGATCTGGACGGTCCAAATACTGTAAACTCGATTCGTCAAGCCTCGGGCGGGCGATAGCGGCTAAGTAGAGCAACGCCAGCATTCCGAGTCGTCAGGCGAAGGTCCGTGACGCGCCTTTCTTGTGGCATCGATGCTTGGGGCTACTGGAGTTGTGCGCAGTCACTCCCTTGGCTTGATCGTGTGCAGCCGGTGTGGGTAGCTTTCAATCGCTTTCGATCCTGCTGAGGACAAAGACCGCCATGCCGCTGCACGCTGAAGAACTTCGCAGATTTCTCGCCGAGGCCACGGGCCGACCGGTGACGCTGCGCCTCAACGACAACCAGCACACCCTGATCACCGCCCGCCCCGAACGCCCCGGTCGTGGAATCCGCGTCAGCATCCATCGCATCTTTCTCAACAGCTCCCGCGAAGTTCTCGACGCCCTCGCTCGCTTCATCGTCGCCCCGAAGCCCAACGACCGGAAGACGATCCGCTTTTATATCAACGAAAACGCCAACCGCCTCAGCCGCGTCGTCCCGACACGCCCGCCAAAGGCACGCACCGTGGGCTCGGCGCGGGGCGATCATTATGACCTGCAAACGCGAGCGGATCGCCTCAATGAGCGTTACTTCAACAACGAGCTGAAGTTCCAGATCATTTGGGGCAGGCGCATCCGCAGCGGCCGCAACCAGCGCCACGCGACGCTTGGTACCTGGAACCGTCGCGCGCGCACCATTCGCATCCACCCGATGCTCGATCACCCGCGTGTCCCATGGTACTTTCTCGACTACATCATCTACCACGAGATGGTGCACATCGCCGTCCCGTCGAAGGCCTGCGGCGACCGAATGGCCCACCACACCAACGAGTTCTACGCGATGGAGCGGGCTTATCCCTTCTATCGGCGGGCGGTTGCTTGGGAAACGCGCTGGCTGCCCAAGCTGATTCTCCAATGGAACGGCGGTCGACAGCTCCCGGCGGAGGCCGCCGGGTAGCATCTCGCCAGGAATTGAAGTCAAGGCCACCATGTACTCGCGAACAATGCTGCTTGCCCGTTGGGTCGAGGTTTCGCATGATTTTCCTCCTTGGCAGAATTAGTGAAGTGACGTTGTGAGGTAGACATGGGAAGGGCACTTGTTGGAGTCATTCTGGGGTCGCGCGCGGATTTCAATATCATGCGCCGCGGTTTGGAATCCCTGCGGATCATGGGCGTTCCCTATGTCTTCGAGTTGGCGAGCGCCCATCGAACTCCCGAGCGCGTCACCAGATTCGCGCAGACCGCTGGCGAAAACGGCATCGAGGTGATCGTCTGCGCAGCGGGCGGCTCGGCACAGATCGCCGGAATGATCGCGGCCTACACGAACCTCCCTGTTATCGCGGTTCCCATCGATTCAACGCCCCTTCGCGGGCAGGACGCCATCTACTCGATGGTGCAAATGCCGCCGGGAGTTCCCGTTGCAACCGTCGGGATCAACAATGGCGAGAACGCTGCTCTGCTCGCGACGCAGATCCTTGCGCTCAAACACGAGCGCTTTCGGGCAGTCCTGGCCCACCGCCGCATGAGCCTCGCTCAGCGGCTGGAGGGTTCCGCGAAGGAGCTGTTCAGCGAGTATCCGGACCTGTGCGATGTCGAGAAGACTTGCCCGGAGCACCGAACTAGCATCGGCGAGGAAGACACCGATCCCGGTGGCGACCCCGGCCCCGAGGACATCACGCCGGAGCCTCCCGAGGACCGCGAAAAAATCCGCCCCGGCGCGGTATCCGTGCACCGCCAAGGGAGCGGGCCAAATTCTAACGCCGAACATCTTGTTCGAACGCCGCCACCGCAGGAGCCGAGCTCCAGCAACGGTGAAAGCCAGCGCACCGATACCGCCGACATGCTCCCCAAGCCTAGCGAGGAAGAGTTGGAGAGTGCCCCTGGTTTCGGCCTCGGGCCGACGCCGCTCGCCATCGAACAAATCCCCGATACCGATCCCCTCGGCACCTCTCGCGAAGAGGTGAGCAGGGAAGCCGACACCCAACCCGACGAGGAAGCGGCCCCCCTCCCGCTCGTCGAAACTAAAGTCTTTGAAATTGATCACGATTCGCCGGACGAAGACGTCCTCACCCACGCGATGATGGTACTCTTGGAAGGCGGCGTCGTGGCCTTCCCCACTGATACCGTTTATGGCCTCGCGGCCGACGCGCTCAACCCCGACGCCGTGAAGAAACTCTATGAGGTAAAGGGGCAGAGCTCTCAGCGGAAGAGCCTGTCGATCCTCATCCAAAACCGCGAGACATTGAGCACCCTCGTCCGCGACGTTCCGGAGGAAGTCGAAGACATCCTCGCGCGGTTCTGGCCAGGCGGCCTCACGGTCCTCTTCTATCGCCTGAACAACATTCTCAACACCGTCAGCGATTCGCCCTCGATCGCCGTGCGCATTCCGAATGACGAAGTCCCACTAGAACTCATGAAGATGGTCGATAGGCCTCTCGCGGTCATCAATGCGGCCACCCCGGACAATCCCTCGCCGACAACTGCGGAAGAGGTTCTGGAGCGATTCAAAGGACGCATCGATTGCATCCTCGACGCGGGTGAATGTCGCGGCACGGACACGTCGACGGTTCTCAGCGTCCTCAGCGAGCCCTACGAGATTCTCCGCGAGGGCACCGTTCCGGCAGACCAGCTGCACGAGATGCTCGGCGAGCGATTGAAGGAAGTCTAGCGGCTCCCCCAGCGCAAAGCCGCCGACGCGCGCGGCGTTCACTAGTACAAACAGCTATCACAAAAAATCAGGCGCGGCCCCCACACCGGGCCGCGCCTGATTCTGAACCGAGATGAATACCTGTTATTCGGCTGAGGCGAGTTGCGTTTCCTCGGCAGTTATCTGTGTAAAGATGATGTCGCCGGGGCTGACTGTTCCGTTCGTCGGATCGTAGATCGTACCACCGCTGAAGGTCGTCGCGACTGCCCGGTCGGGGCCTGCGGAAGCGAGAATCCAATCTCCCCAGCCGTCTTTGCGAAGGGTCGGGAGCTTCCCCGGCGCAAGGTAGTGGTAGTTCGATTCATCCTGAAAGACATCGCGGGGGACGTCGGTGATGTACTGGCGAGGCTTCGTGAGGGTGATCAATGCTCCGGAGAGGCCGATGCCGCCCGCTAGCAATGGGTAGCTGCCTTCGTCCACTGCGTAGGACTCCAGTGCTGTCCGAATGAATGCCATGTCCGCCTTCGCCCGCGATACCTTCGAACGCGTCTGCGCTGCCAGGAAGTTCGGAACCGCGATGGCTGCCAAGATGGAAATGATCGCGACAGCAACGAGCAGTTCGATCAGTGTGAAGCCAGTGCGCTTCATTACTCGCTACCCTCAACATTGTTGGTCACGATGGCTTCTTCATCGGATGTCCCACCGATTTCGTCCTCGATGCCGATCATGATCATGGACGGGCCAGACTCGCCGTTCTCGCCACCGGAGATCTGCGTGAAGACCTGAGCGTTTGGGTTGTCGAGTTGCTTCTTGATGCTGTCGGAAAGCGCGTTGGTGACGATTCGCTGGGCCTCTGCTTCTGGGACTCCCTGGGCGACGAGCTGATCGATGGCATCGCGGCTGGCCTTCGCGTCACGCATGATGGCATCGTGATCGAGGTTTACTTCCGCCATCATTTCGGCGGGGTCGCCGTTGACGTTTTCGGTGTTGGTGCGGAAGCGCATCTTCTTGCCATCGGCTGTTGTAAACTCGTGGAGCCCACCCTCTGGACTTACTAGATTGCGAATCGCTTCCCGTTCCTTCTCGGGTAGATTCGCGAGTGCCTTTTCGAGCTCTTCCGGATCGTCCAGATTGAACTCGATTTCCTCTCCGTTGTCAGTTCGGATCTTCATCATCCGTTCTGATTTGATCTCGGGTTTACCAGTCCACTGATGTTCGGAGTTCGAATGCGCCTCGCCGGAATGCGAGTCACTCGTCTCGATGGTCGTCGTTGTTCCGTCGCTGTTTCCGGCGAAATTCATCCCAATGACTGCGGCTGCTATTACGATAATCGCGCCAACTGCAAAGATCGCCGTCTTGCCACTTTGCTTGTTCCTGAACATGACTTTCCTCCTAGGCGGTTTTAAACCTGCCACTATGGTGTGATCGCTTTCGCGAAATCGTTCCTTCTCTGGGTACTACTTCTCTGGGTACTACTTCTCTTTGGGTGCTGCTTCTTCTTCGAGAGCTTTCTTGAACTCTTCGATTGCCTGAAGTGTCGCTTCATCGCGAACGAAGTCTTCAGTGGTAAACTCGTCGCCGAGCTGCTTGATGATGATTCGTTGCTCTTCGATTTCTTTGAGACGCCCGGCAACTTCTTCGCTGTTCAGCCTGATGTTTTCGGTGACCTCTTGCACGATCTTGACTCGTGCCTCTGCGGGGAGCGTGTCCGCGCCTTCGAAGATGAAACGGTACTCGCTCGACGAGTCGAAGCTCTGCAGCGGCGGCAAGGCCAGCACGCCTTCTCCGTCGTTCCAGGTGAACAGATCGAGAGTCTCATTGTTGCCCGGCGATGACTGGATCAGGCCACGAATCTCATCGACTTTTGCCTTCGGAAGCTTGTTGAGGAGCTTCCCGAGGTCCTGTCCGCCATCGAGTTCGATTTCTTGAAGCGCGCCGTCGATACCGATGACCTTCACGCGCATCGACGTCGAACCGCTCGGCACGTCGGCAACTGTTGGGGCAGTCGTGTGCTGGCCGGCAAGAGGCGGAAACGGTTGGTTGGCTTTGGGGCTCTGCACGACGCTCGGAAGCGGGCTGACGGCGGCATTCGCCGAAGCCGTCGGGGCTGATGATGTTGACGCAGGTGCCGCGAGAGCAGCGGGTGACGGGTTGGCTACCTGTTCCGGTTTGTCGCCAAAGGAAGCAGGCACCAGCAACCACGCCGCCACGCCTCCGCCGACGATAGTCAACGCGATGAGAAGCGATGTGGGCGGGCGAAGTGCCTTCCCCCAACGGCGAGTCGTCGACGCGCCCCGTGGCAAATTGAGTTCCTTAGCGAGCGCACCGAAAGGCTTGGCGACCGCGCGGTTCATGGCTGTCGCAGCGATGCTGCCGAGCCAGGAAAACTGATCCTTGATGGCCTGTTCGAGGGGCTGCTGCCACGGCGTCTTGCCGCGGGCAGAGAGCAATCGCTGGCCGCGCCGCCCCTCCACTGTACCATGCTCAGAGGTGACCTGGACGCTCCCGTGGAAGATGGGGACGCTAAGCAATTCGCGGCCGATATCGATACCGAACGCCGTACCGGTCACGAGCACTTCGCCGTGGGGAGTGAGCACCTGAAATGGGCGCTTTGCTTCACGCGCCACGATTGCAACTGCGCGACCGGCGAGCAGCCGCAACGTGCGCACCTTTTCCGACCAAGGAGAGAGGTCCAGAATCGCACCGCTTTCCAGCCACAGGTCGCTGCCGTCTTCGAATCGGACGAGCGCGCGGCCGCTCTTCACGGTCAGGCGCGTTCCCTTGGCGAGGCGGATGCCGCCTTCCGCCGGACGCGGACGCGGCGTCATCGGATCAGTTAGCTCTGCGGTTCCGTCGAGGACGAGCAGGCTGGCAACGAACGAGCGGCTCCGCTTGAGCAGATCGGCGCGCAGAACGGCGAGGCGCTCTTCCCGGTCGATGGTATTTTTCTTATAGGTTTCCGGCAACATGTGACACCCCCTCGTTATCAGTGGCGTTGCTGGTGAGCTGCACGCGTAGTTCTTTAAGCGCGCGATAGTAAATTGTCGCTGTCGTGTTGGCTGGTCGATTGACGATCTCGCCGACCTCTCGGAACGTCATGCCTTCAAACAAATGGAGCATCAAAATCTCTCGTGTCGCTTCGGGTAGTTCACTGAGCGCATCGATGGCTTCGCTTTCTCGCTCGGCCACCACCAGCAACTCAAACGCTGTCGGGCAATCCGCCGCCAGTTTGCTGACCTCTTCGTCCGTCGGTTCCATGTCCACGACTCGCGCCTGATTCCGCGAACGCTCCCGCAAAATGCTGAGGCAGCAATTGCGGCAGACGGTGAACAGCCACGGACGGAAAGGCCGCGCCGGGAGGTAGAGTTCGTGGCGTTCAAGGAGCCGCAGGAACGTCTCCTGAACAGCCTCCATGGCGGCGTCCGGGTCTCTCATCAGTGCGAGGGAGAACCGGAGCACGTCGTCGAAGAACTGCTCCGCGATATTGTCAATCGCGAGCGGGTCTCCCGCATGAAACCGTTCGCGCAATTCGGCGGGTGGTTCCGGGGTATGGGCTGACTTGTCTTTCGCCGCTATCATTCCGATACAGCCTTCCATTTCGGCTTTCTGACATACCTTACGGCGGACCGGGAGGATTTTTTCAGTATTCGGAGATTTATTTAGAGGAATGCGCGCTATGTCGGCTCCGGCCAGAGCCCGTTCCAGCGAAATCGGGTCACGCTCTGCGCCTGCTCGCGCGTGGCCACGGCGGCGCTGTAACCCTCACGCGCCCACAGATCGCGAATCCACACGGCCTCGCCCGGTCCCGCAGTAACTTCAGTCTCCGCAGAGCTGTATCCAACGCAGTAGTCGCTCAGGGGAAACTTCAGGCCGGTGCCGAGGCATTTAAACCACGCCTCTTTCCGCACCCAAAAACGGTAGAAAAGATCGAACGCGCCGACGCCCGCTTCGGCCAGCGCGTTGTTCTCGGCTGGGGAGTAGAATCGTTTCGCGAGTCGCCGCCAGTAGCGCTGCAGGTGTTCCTCGACGTCGACGCCGATTTCTCCTGCGGAAGACAGCCCGATCAGCAGCACATCGCCGGAGTGGCTGACGTTGAAGTGCAGCCCTCCGCAATCATCGCAGGTCTGGGGTTTGCCGTGTTCGTTACGTTGGAAGGTGATAGCACCGGGGTCAGTGTTCAGGTGCCGCGAAAGAAGGAGGCGCAGTAGGCCACGGCTCGTCGCGTTGCGTGCGGCGACTTCTGGTGAGCAGGCCTCTGCATGGGAAAGTTCGTCGGGAGAAAGAAAGGCACTCAGCTCAGCGAGGGGCCGCGGCGGCGCGGACATGCTGACCTCGATGACGGAAACTTCCGACGAGGCAGGACGCGGAAAAGGAGAGAGTTCGTTCATCGCCTATTCCGCGACCCCGCCGTCGGAAAATGTCTAGCCCTTGGCCTGATTTGCGACTGCTTCGGCAGCTTTCTTCGCTGCTTCCGGATCGCCAAGGTAGTAGTGTTTAATCGGCTTCAGGTCGTCGTCGAGCTCGTAGACCAGCGGCACGCCGGTGGGGATGTTGAGGCCGGTGATCTTTTCCTCGCTGATGTTGTCGAGGTACATCACGAGCGCGCGCAGGCTGTTGCCGTGCGCCACGATGAGCACATTCTTATCATCCTTGATCATGGGAACGATGTCCTCGTTCCACATCGGAAGGAAGCGCTCGACGGTGAGCTTTAGCGACTCGGTACGCGGAAGAATCGCCGGGTCGATGCCCTTATACTTACGCTCGTGGCCGGGGAAACGATCGTCGGAATCTTCCAGCGCGGGGGGCGGGATGTCGTATGAACGGCGCCAAATGTGCACCTGCTCGTCGCCGTGCTTTTCGGCGGTCTCGGCCTTATTGAGTCCCTGAAGCCCGCCGTAGTGGCGCTCGTTCAGCCGCCAGTCTCGAATCACGGGAAGCCACATTTGATCGGTTTCTTCGAGCACCGTCCAC
>JAUIJJ010000388.1 GCA_030431385.1 bacterium
CAATCGGGCGCAACGACGATCCTCTACAACCAGCGCGAGACGCCCCTCCCTCTATGCGACGGTGAAGGAAACAAGGGCGACACGGCGGTCGAAGAATTCCGCAAACTCGTGTTAGGCGCGGATGGTCTTATTCTGTCGACGCCCGAGTATCACGGGTCGGCATCTGGAGTGATCAAGAATCAGCTGGACCTGCTGAGTTTCGACGAGCTGAGCGGCAAAGTCTGCGGCCTCGTGAGCGTTCTCGGGGGCCAGTCTAACAGCAACGCCTTGAATCACCTTCGACTGTCGTTGCGCTGGGTTCACGCTTGGGTCATTCCCCAGCAGGCCTCGATCGGCCGGGCGTGGCAGGCCTTTGACGCGGAAGGATCGATTGAGGACGAGAAACTACGCGAGCGTGTCGAACAAATCGGCGAAAACGTCACGAAGTTTAGTCAGCTTCTACGTCACGAAGAGCTCCTCCAGTCACCGCAACCCAACTGATCGTAAGATATCATGGCATCCAAGAAGAGCAAACAACAGCCGAAGTTCAGCAACAGCATTCTGATCGAGAATCGGAAGGCGCGCTTTGACTTTGAGATCCTTGACAAATTTGAAGCAGGAATGCAGCTCACCGGCGCGGAAGTGAAGAGCATCCGCACGGGCCGCGCATCACTTTCCGAAAGCTTTGTTCACGTTCGAGGCGAGGAACTGTATCTGCGCAACATGCACATACACCCCTACGAGCTCGCCAACGGAGAGATGAATCCCTACCGCGAGCGGAAGCTCCTTCTTCACCGCAGGGAGCTGGATAAGCTGATCGGTTCCATTGCACAAAAGGGACTTACCATCGTTCCATTAAAGCTCTACTTTACTGACAAGGGTTGGGCGAAGGTTCAGATTGGTTTGTGCCGCGGTAAAAAGCTTCACGACAAACGCGAGACCATCAAGCAGCGCGATCTGACCCGCGAGTCACAGCGGGAAATGAAGGCGTATTCATGATCCGCACACTGCTTGTCGTGCTCACTTTGCTCCTCGCCATCGGCCCATCTGCGGCCTCCGCGCAGGACCTCAACACGATCACGATACCGCCTCCAGATCAACATCAGGGCCGGCGGGAACGTCATGAGCTGCTCATGAGCCACGGGATCGACCCGACTCCCGAGACGCTTCTCAGGTTTCTCGATCAGGGTTTCGCTATCACGAGCCTGCCGCAGGGATTGCCGTCGGAGCCGATCCTCAAGAGTCAGGTCATTAACGCGGCAATCGTCGAGTTAGGTCTGATGAAAAACGAGGCGGCTGTCCCCGTGCTCAGCAAGATTGCCCTCCAAGAACGCGTCGCAGGGGTCGATTCCGTCATCCGTCGCGACATTGAGTCTGAACCCGTCGAGATGATGGAGCAGACTCGCCAGAAGCTCACGCGCTTCTTTTCACTCAACGCCATCGTTGCTCTCGGTTGGATCGGTGACGAGCGAGGGAGAGGCGCCGTCCTCGACACGATGCGCCGGGAATCGGGTACTGCCTTCGTCACCAAAGGCGCAATCGCCCTCGGTCAAATGGGCTCGAACGCCGGGCTTCCCTCAGTCATGCTCCTCGCTTCCGACTCAAAATCGCTCGATAGCGTCGCCGCTTTCCAGACGATCTGGGTGCTCACCGGTCGAAACTATGGATACCACCAATGGGTGTCCCTCGCGAAACGCCGCAAGATCGTCGAAGACGCCCGCGTTTGGTTCGAGGCGGAAGGCTCGCAAGAACCCGTCTATCGCCATGAGATCAACCGCCGGCTTCAGACTCCGCTCAAGTGGGACACGACGGAGGACGGCTCCCTTCGCAACCTTCTCCGAGCCAGCCGCGACGTGAATGACTACGACCGCAGATACTTCGCACGTGAGCGCTTGAACTCCATGGTGCAGGGGCGATTCACCGAGCTTCGCCTCATCGCCGAGGACGAGATGGAGGACGTCGACATCCGAATGGCCGCCATTCAATACCTCAGTGCCGTCGATCCACGGAAAGCTCGCGGCATTGTCGATGACCTGGAAGACGATGAAAATCCACCCGTGGCGACGCTCTCCAAGTCCCTCGAAGACGACATCAAGGAAGCGATCAGAGCGGAAAAAGACAAGAAATAGCACCAACTCGTTTTGCCATAGCGATTTGGACCGGTCCGTATCCCGTTGACCCCGGAGCCAGCTGTTTAATATATTGGACGCCAATGACCACAGAATAAGGCGTCCATGATCGAGTACGTTAACAATCTCAAGTTCCAGTACCTCGTCGAACTGTCCAAGCAGGGCGAGCGATGCCATGAGTATAAGGCGCAGGTCACAGACCGTCTCATCGCCGACGACGTGACCTTCGGCACCGAGCCGATTCCCTTCCTGCTCATGCCACACTTCCTTTCGACGAGCCAGTTCGACATCGTCAGCAAGGTCGTCTTTCACCTCTCAAACGTTCTTGAAAAGTTCATCCAGACCTACCTCCAGGACACCCGTTGGGGGGAAGAACTCGGCGTGACGCCCGAAGAAGACGAGCTCTTCCGCTACGACCCGGGCTACAGCCGCAGCATAACTGTCTGCCGACTCGACGCGTTTCTCGAAACTCATGACCTGCAGTTTCTCGAGTTCAACGCCGATTCGCCGGCAGGTATCGGGTACGCGGACCGGCTCTACTCGGCTCTCTCCGAGACGCTAGATCTCCCCGATGTACACTACGAATTCGACGAGGGTTACGAGCCGATGCTCCCCCATCTGTTCGAATCGATGATGGCGGTCTATTCCGAATTCAGAAGCAACGGCGGTCGCGAAGAGTCGTTTCCTGAGAAGCCGACGATGGCGATTCTCGACTGGATGGATGTAGTCACCTCGACCGAGTTCAGGATCATCAAGCGACACTTTGAAGAACAGGGCGTTCGGACAATTATCGGCGATCCGCGCGACCTCAAGTCGGACGAGGCAGGATGGCCGACTCTC
>JAUIJJ010000036.1 GCA_030431385.1 bacterium
TTTCAGGGACTGGTGAGAAAGGTGGTCTGAGTGCCAAAAGCGGTCAAGCGGCAAGGGGTCGAGAAGCGGGCAGTCGAATCGACTACATGCTTTCCATTCTGAATCTGAAAATCCGCTAAAGCCCTTCAACAATAGGCCATTTCTCGACGCCCCGGCGGCGGTCGAATGCCTTGACCACACTCGCGAGGGAGGCGTCTAAGTGTAGTTAGCAGGGCCGGATTGCAACCCCATGAGCGACGCGGGAAAATTCGCCCCACAAAACCAAGGTCCACCCGCCCGGTGCGGGGTTTTCGGGCCACCTCTGGAGGAAAGAATTGGCAGTCAAAATCGCAATCAATGGTTTCGGTCGTATTGGGCGGCTTGTTTTCCGTGCGGCAATCGCCGCCGAAGGCGTTGAAGTCGTCAGCATTAACGACCTCGCCCCCCTCGAAACCAATGTTCACCTGCTCAAATACGATTCCGTCCACGGCCGCTTTGATCGCGCCGTGTCGATCGAAGGCAACAAGCTTCACGTCGAAGGTAATCCGGCGATCACCGTGACTCAGGAACGCGACCCCGCGAATCTCCCCCACGATACGACCGGTGCCGATTACGTCATCGAATCAACCGGCGTTTTTCGCGACATGGCCGGTGCTAGCAAGCACCTCAAGGGTGGCGTGAAGCGCGTCATCATCTCGGCCCCGGGCAAGGACGTCGAATTCACATCAGTTCTCGGTGTGAACGACCACGAAATCCCCGACAGCGCAAAGATCATCTCCAACGCATCTTGCACGACAAACTGCCTCGCCCCGCTCGTAAAGGTCCTCAACGACCAGTGGGGTGTTGTGAAGGGTCTCGTTACGACGATCCACTCGTACACGAACGACCAGCAGCTCCTTGACCTCTATCATCCGGACCTCCGGCGCGCGCGCGCCGGTGCGATGAACATGATCCCAACCTCCACGGGCGCAGCCAAGGCCATCGGTCTTGTGATGCCCGAACTGAAGGGCAAACTCGATGGCCTTTCCGTCCGCGTCCCCACACCGAACGTCTCCCTCGTTGACCTCGTCGTCGAGATCAACGGTCAGGCGACGAAGGAAGAAGTGAACGCCGCCATGAAGGCAGCCGCCGATTCCGGCCCGCTCGCCCCCTACTTCGATTACACCGACGAAGAGCTTGTGAGCGGTGACTTCAATCACAGCCCGGCCAGCTCGACGCTCGACTCCAAGTGCACCTATGTCATCGGCAACATGGTGAAGGTTCTCTCTTGGTACGACAACGAGTGGGGCTACTCCAATCGCTGCGTCGATTTGGTGAAGAAGCTGGGATAGAAGTTCCCATGAACTAACTCATTACGATCGGGGGCGTCACAGGTTGTGGCGCCCCCTTTCTTCAGGCACCGCACTATTCAGGTAGATTTAGACGTAAAACGAGAAAGGCTGAAAGCCCATGGCACGCAGGAACTTTGTTGCTGGAAACTGGAAGGAAAACCTTCTGACGAGCGAAGCCGCTGATTTGCTCGCCGAGTTGCTTCCGCTTGTACAAAACATCAACGACGCGGACATCGCAGTCTGCCCCACCTACCTTTCTATCGCGACCGTTCGCGAGCGCGTGAAGGGAACGAACATTCAGCTCGGCGCACAGAACGCCCACGCCGTCGAGAAGGATGGCAAGCTAATCCAAAGTGGCGCGTACACCGGTGAGGTTTCTCCCGCGATGATCAAAGACGCGGGCTGCCAGTGGGTGATCCTTGGCCACAGCGAGCGCCGCCAGTACTTCGGCGAAACCGACGAGGGGGTGAATGTCAAGGTCCGCGCCTGTTACGAGGTTGGGCTGAAGCCGATCATCTGCGTCGGCGAGACGCTTGAAGAGCGCGATGGCGGCGAGACGCTGAGCGTCGTCGATCGTCAGGTCCGCGCCTGCCTCAAAGACCTTCCCGCTGATCGCGTCAAGGACTCGGTGATTGCTTACGAGCCCGTATGGGCGATTGGCACGGGACGTACGGCAACGCCGGAGCAGGCTCAGGAAGTACACGGAGCGATCCGCGCCCTCCTTAGGGAGCTCTTTGGCGACGCCACAGCGGACGTCGTTCGCATTCAGTACGGCGGATCAATGAAGCCGGGAAATGCGAAGGAGCTTCTGGCTCAACCTGACATCGACGGAGGGCTCATCGGAGGCGCAGCGCTCAAGGCTGCCGATTTCGCGGCGATCATCGAAGCGGCACGCGGGTAACTCGAACAGCGATTTCGGCCAGTCTCACGGCCAAAATCGCTCTTGACTTGGGGGCCGCCGTGAATACCATCGGCGGTCTTGTGCGGGGCAACTCGCATGGTTTGGTGGGGAGTGGTGCAAGTGGTAGCACGCCTGATTCTGGTTCAGGAAGTTGTGGGTTCGAGTCCTACCTCCCCAGCCATTTACAAAACGTGTGCTCCCATCGTCTAGGGGTCTAGGACGCTGCCCTCTCACGGCGGAAACAGGGGTTCAAATCCCCTTGGGAGTACCACCTTCCTCACAACGACCAAGGCGCATCATAGGCCGCAGCGGATCGGGATCATCTCGATCATGCTCTTCTTTGGTGCGTCCTTATCGCCAGGTTCGATGACCGCCAGTGCATTCGCCTGAGCGGGATTGTAGAGATTCCCTGAGGACTGCTTTGAGAGCGGCCGCAGGAACGTCTCGCCGTCTTCCAGATACGCCAACGAGTAGACGAAGAAGAGCCGCGACTTGTCGCGCGGGCAAGCGTCTGCCAGCTTCACGTTCATCCTCGGCACGAGATACGGCTCGCAGTTGAACGCTCTTCTCAGGAACGGCTTGAGGAACACCTCGGTGTTGCAGCAGGTGGAGACCGGGTTTCCCGGCAGGCCGAAGTGAATCTTGTCGCCGAATCGCGTTACCATGATCGGCTTTCCCGGGCGAATCGCGGCTTTCCAAAAGAGCAACTCGCCGCCCAGCTTTTCCGTCACGTTTCCAACAACGTCATGTTCGCCCATGCTGACGCCAGCCGTCGTTACCACGATGTCGCCCCAGCTGAGAGCTTCCTCGAACATTGCGGTGTATGCATCGACGTTGTCTGGCGAAATTCCGAAGTCGCGGGTCTCGCAGCCGCACGCTGCCAACTCGCGCTCGAGGTAGTAGCTACTCGAACCGACGATCTGCGACCCGGTGAGTTCGCTGCCGAAGGGGCGAATCTCGTCGCCGCTTGATAGAATGGCGACCTTGGGCCTGACGAACACCGGTATATCTTCGATGTTGTACGACGCGAGAAACGACAGCACAGCCGGGGATACCTTGGTGCCGACTCCGAAGAGCGCGTGGCTCTCGGCAACATCTTCGCCGCGTCTTCTGATGTACTGGCCGCTAGTCGCCGCCTTGAAGATCTTTACCTTCTCGCCTTCGACTTCGCATTTCTCGATCGGCACGATCCCGTCGAGGTGATCAGGCATTTCCGCGCCCGTGGAGATGCGAATGGCCGAGCCCTCGGCGCACTTTCCGTCAAAGGCGGCGCCGGCCGCGCTCTCCCCCACGATATCGAGCGTTACCGGGCACGTGAGGCCAGCCTCTCGGGTGTCGCGCGCATGAACCGCGAAGCCATCCATCGCCGAGTTGTCGAATCTGGGAAGGGGCCATGGCGCGGCGATGGATTCGCTCAGGTACCGTCCCTCGGAATCCATCAGAGGAACTCGCTCGGTGGTAGGTGTGAAAGGGCACTCCAGAATCTTCCTGAGCGCTTCTTCGTATGTCAGCATCAGTGAGTTACCACTTTCCGTCGCAAAGAAAACGGGACCCCCGCGTTGAGCGAGGGTCCCGGATTGAATGTCGATTGGTTAGTCGAATTCGAGTGACATGGAGGTCACCTTGAATCCGTGGCCCGGCAACTGCGTCGGGAGAAAGCCCAAACAATCAATCGCGATTGCAATGGGTGTCGATCCATCGGATTCGAACTTCACCCTGATGGTTTCAGGAAGGGTATCCGACCCGCTCTCGGCGATGTTGCGAATCTGGTTATCGAGGAACGTCGTGGCATCGGCGATTCTCACGCGTAGCTCGGGTGTGTTGCCGACGCTGCCTTGCGGAATGATGCGCTCGACATTGAGGATCAGTTCGAAACTGCCCTCAGGAATTCCGCACAGCGGCTTGTTGAGTTCCCAGAACGCAAAGGTGCCGCCACTGAAGTTTCCGCCGCTGACAACGGGCTGCTGTTGCATCACGAAGCCCAGGCCATTGTCGCTGACCGCGACCGGTGCGTTGAAAGGAAGTTCGCCGATGGTCAGGCTCGAACGAAAAATCCAATTGTCGGTTGTCAGCGCCGGAATCTGGAGGCTGCTCGCGTCTGTGCAGTCGATATCCAGCAACAGGGGTTCGACACCGAAGTAGACCTGGTTGAGTCCGTCGGTATCGACGTAGCGGCTGATGTCTGAAAGCTGCGTTCGGAATGTCCCGTCGCCGACGAAGGTCGGTGCGGCGTCGAAAACTTCCCACTGGGAATTGCTCGGATTCCACACCATGATTCGCGCGCGCGTGCTGTCGTAGCCTGGCGGAATATCATCGATCTCGATGGTGCACTCGGGAGGACGAGGAATCGATGTGTTGTCTTCCATCTGGAGGTCGAGAGAAAGCGGCGGGCTGAATGATGTCGGCCCGGAGCCGTACTCCAGATTGCCGACTTGCAGTAGAACCAGCGAATAGTTCTTGGCCGTCGCCGTGCGGTCAAACCACGCAGCGACTGCTTCGAATCGCTTGGTGCAGGCGTAGATATCGAACGGCGCTCCGAAGGTCACCTGAGTCGGTTCGGTGAATGTGGGGCTCGGCTGTCCCGGCACGTTGAGGACCGTCTTCTCGTAGATCGCGGGGAGGGTCACCCCGCGGCGGGCGGCCTGCGGGACTTGTGTCTTCGCTGCTTTTCCGCCGCCTTCCGCGTAACGGTTCGTGCCGATTGTTCCGACGCCGAGCGTATCGCCTGCGCCCCCGGAGATATCAAAGGTGTAGCCGGCATCCGACCCCCAGAACGTGCCCGTCTCGGGGCCATGATCGACTCGAATATAGAACAGCGCTTTGTCGTTGGGGAGAACGTAAGACTCGCTCTGGCCAGTTGGGTTACAGTCGTAGTTTCCTGGGCTGGTTCCCGCGCAATTGGTAGAAACAGGATTGTTATCTCCGTCCATGACAAGGATGCGCGGGTTGATATTGGAGCCTTCGTCGGCGACGCGCACATTGACCGTGTAGAAGAATCCGGGCTGCGGCACGGGGAAGACAAACCAGTCGGGATCTGTCGGGCTGTCCAGCGTGTGGTATTGGGGGACGCCGGGGAGGACGTAGTTCAGCGTACCCTGCGGGGTGTCGTCGTTGAAGGCGATATCGTAAATGTCTGATGAGACGCTTTCAGTGCCGTATTGGACGGTCCTGACCACCGGCGTGCCTGTCGTTTCCGCAAAGGTTAATGAATCGAAGACAGTGAGGATGTAAGTCACGCGATAGATGCCTTCGCGGGGAAGGCGGCTGGCCGGGAGTGTTGCTGACCAGCGACCCGGGCTGGCTCCGCCGGGCATCAATTCCAGTTCAAGCTGATTATTGACTGGTTCTCCTTCGGAGACGAAGCCGCCTTCGTAGCTCACGTATGCACTGACGGCCGCCGATTGGGAAGTGTTTGTCTCGACCCAGAGCTCGACGTCCTGGGAGTCGTTGATCAACACATTCGGCCGGGCGTCGGTGATTTCCGGGGTTTCCAACAGGCGCACGTCGCCGTTGCCGAAAACAACAGTTCGCGCAAAGCCACCATCGAATTCATCGGTTCCTCCGTTGCCGTTGTCATCTAGCAGCGGGCGCTGCGGCGCTTTTGGCGGAACCTTCAGCGAGCGGATGCGGTCGCGCGCCGTGAAGAATGCCTCTTCGATGTTCCGCCCGTTAGCTAACTCCACCAAGAAGTAGTTACAGAACGAGAATGTACCGTCGATACCGCCAAAGCTCGCGAGCCTGTCGGCGGTTGTGCTGGTGAGGACCGCTCTGGCACCCGCCTTGGATGAGTATGAAAGGTCAGGAATGAAGCCACCAGCGTAGCACATGTCCAACATGACAACAACATCAGCGAACGACTCTTCCTGAAAGTCGGTTAGCCACAGATCGAGGGATTTTGGATCAACTACCTGAGCTGGAGATGCATCGTTGTCTACCAGATAGAAGAAATCGGCTGTCTGATCTGGTCCCGGTACCCTGATGCCATGGTCGATCATCAGAAGAAAGAGCCTATCCGCGCCGGATGCCCAGCTCGTGATCGCGTTTTGCACGTGAACAGTTGTAGCCTCTAAATCGACGTTGTCGTTCTCAGCTGGAGTTTCGAATGAGGAGAGGTAAAAGATATCGTCGACATCGAAGCCCCGAGAGATTGCGACCTCATAGGCGTAGTCTGCAAGTGCCCTCGTTTCATTGATGATCGCGTTGCCCACATAGGGACCACCGCCTGCCACGATAATGACGCGCTGATCGAGTTGCGGCGGTGGCGTCGGGCTGGGGGTGACCGTCGGGGTTGGTGTCGGCCCCGGGAGTGAATAGGTGACTGTCAGCTTGGGCCGCTTGTACGCGTCCTCGCGGGTGTCACTAGAAACGAAGTTCACCACTTCTATATCGTTGCCGTTGGTGAGCCTCACCGAAACCCCGTTGTTGTTGCGGGAGAGACTGACCCAGGCTTCGACGATCGAGTCGAGCGTCGAGCCCGAGTACTCCCACCAGCCATCGTAGCCGGGAACCCTCGCGAGCATCCCTGACGCCGTCGACCCAACGTTGGGTCGGTTGTTTTCTGAGATACTGGTTTCCCCCCACGGGGAGAGACATTCCGCGAGCTCGCATGTGACGTCATTTAACCCAAAAGTATTTCCCCATAGCTCCAGCTTGGCGTCGATGTCGAATGCGTTAGAGGGAATTGAAGACACGTCGAACTGAATAAACAGTTGGGTGACATCACTTCCATCATTGCCGCATGAGATCGTTTCCGCGATCGCGAAGTTGTCGTCGGGGTTTGCCGTCGAGGTGAAGGCATCCTTGCCATCGGCAGGATTGGGCTGAATGACAGTAGTCACTGTAACCGGTCCCCCAGCGAAGGTGACTCCAGCGATCAGAGCCATCATGAAGGTGAGCGCTACGTGCCGAGTGAAACGAGGGGCGTTAAAACGCATCTTTTGTGAGTCTCCTAAGCATGGCTTTCCTCTCAATGAGGTCAGTGACTGGCCTTGGGAAAAGCATGATATAAATGATGCTCGCCAGCGAGACGGCTGGCAAGCAGGGAAGTTGGGGTTTTCGTGGGGAAAGTGAGAGGAGGGTAAAAATAGAGAGCGGGCGGCGTGGAACTCCGGGCTACCCATGCACCCGAACCGCACAACTTATGGCTGCTTCCGTCAGGACCTGACCAGGTTCATTGCCGTCCGTCGCACGGGGCCCGGAGACCCCCGCCGCCCGCATTTAACTTTGGGGCGAGTTAGCGGCCTTAGCCGTTGTTCTCTTGTTCCTTGAGCAATTCCATCTCGACGCGACGGGGAAGTGCCTTTGTAACCAAGCCAGAGCGAAGCGCTGAAGTGGAGACCTTCATGCGGCGCGTACGGCCCTTTTCGTCGACGGCCTTCACCGACTGAATGTTGGCCTTGAAGCGACGCTTGGTCTTGTTGTTGGCGTGGCTGACGTTGTTGCCAGTGCGCGCGCGCTTACCTGTGATTTCACATTTCGCCATGATCGTTTCCATTCGTGCAAAGTAAAAGCTCCGCACAACATCGAAGGTGCGCGAAGGGCGGGTAGGTAACCGGAGAATGGCTGGGCTTGTCAAAAGAAAACTCCGGGTTCTGGCGAATATCGCGCTTTGAGCGCAGCCGAGCGGTATTGGACCGTCCATAGCGGGCCAGATTGCCCGCGATCACGCATTGCCGCTGGATCGGATTCGGTCGCGGATTTGAGCGCGCCGTACCGCCAGAACCGCCGCCCGGCGTAGCCACTTCAGCGCGACGTAGACGAAGAGTTGAATCACAAGCGCGATACCAAGCGCGATGAGTGCCGGCACGAGCAGGTGCCTCAGCGGTGAATACTCGCTCCCCCAGACGGAGTAGCTCCACGCGGCGAGAAGGATCAGGCCGATCCAGACGAGGAACCGCTCCAGTGTCATCAGGAACCCGACATAGATCGAAGCGCGATGTAGTCTGCGGAACACGCGATGGAGCAATCGACCCTTGGCGAGCCGTCTGGTCCGCCGAGAAAAGCTCGTACCCGAAGAGGACGACTCGCTAAACGTGGAGTCGGGGGATTCGGGTGGTGAGGGCGCAGGTGAGGTCATAGGGAATGGTTCCGGCGGTTGCGGCGACTTCTTCCAGCGACATTCGCTCATCGCCCTGGCCGCCGTAAAGCACGACCTCGTCGCCAAGTTCCGCATCGGGGACTTCGTGCAGATCGATCATCAGATGGTCCATGCAGATCCTGCCGCGAATCGGGACGCGCTTTCCGCGAATCAGAACGTGACCTTTGTTGCTCAGGCCGAGGGGGACGCCGTCTCCGTAGCCCATAGGGACGATGCCGATACGGCGACTATCGGGCGATGTCCAAAGCCTGCCGTAGCTCACCGAGTCGCCCTCGTTGAGTGACTTCACTGCCGCGAGAGTGCTCTTGACCGTGATCGCCTGTCTGAGTCCTATGTCGAGAGGAGACCGAAAGTTCGGCTGCGCGCCATAGAGCAGGAGGCCCGGTCGCACGAGGCCGTAATGCGCTTGGGGATGATTCAGCACGGCGCCTGAATTGGAAGCGTGATACATCGGGCGAAGGCCCGCTCGACATGCGGCGCGAACCGCGTTTTCGAATCGCTCGCGCTGCACCCAGCAGAATCGCCGGGCGTCTTCGTCGTGACTCTCCGACATGGCAAAGTGAGTGCAGATGCCTTCGATGCCACCGTTGATCTGATGAAGCTCTTCGAAAAAATCCAGCTCGTCGCAACGGAAGCCATCGCGACCGAGACCTGTATCCAGCATAACGTGTAGCCGCGCGGGTTCACCGCGTTCGATGGCCGCCTTCAGATGTGCGAGCAGCACCTCTCGGCAGCCGACGGTCACGCTGATATTCGCGGCCTGCAAGGCTGGCGCGTCGGATGGGTCGGTGACTCCGAGGAGCACGATTGGTACGTCAGAAAAGCCGGCACTCTCGCGCAGGTCGAGAGCCTCGTCGGCCGTCGCGACACCAAAGGCGAACACGCCCTCATCGAGAAGAGTCCGGGCGACCTGCACCAAGCCGTGGCCGTAGGCATTGGCCTTCACCATAGCGAGGATGCGGGTTTGATCGGGGATGAGTTTGCGGACGATGCCCAGATTGTGGGCGATCGCGCCGAGATCCACCTCCGCCCGCGAGGGACGAATCCGCTCGCGGGCGCCGGGAAGCACGGGAACCAAAGGTTCGGCAGTGGGAACAACTGGAGTAGAGAGCATCTGGAATACCTGCCGGAGGTGACAATCGTTCCGCAGGCTTCACGCACGCAGTGAACAACATCAACATAAAAGGTAGCGCGATGTCAGGAAAAATTGAGCATAACTTTCGGGCGCGGAAAGTAGCTTACCGTGGTCATCAATTGATGTAGGGCGCGAAGACCTGGTCGACACGGGCCTGCTCGGCGGCGACTGCCTTCTCCAAGCTACCTTCAGAGTAGATAATCGCTTCGAACTCGGTGCGAAGTTGCTCCGCAAGTTCGCGAATCTTCATGTCGGGATCGTAAACCTCCCAAGTCGGCTTGGCCTGCTCCTCGATCACAATCTCTGCCCAGTCTAATGGAGGCGCGTTCGCGTAGATGTAGTCGTCGCACATCATTCGATAGGCTTTCCACATTTCCGTTCGGCGAGCGATGAACTCTTCGGTGGTTTGACTCGGCGTCTCGGTTCCCCAGTCGTCGAGAACGGCCGCGGGTATACCGGACGCAGCGCTCAAGCGCAACGACTCCGGCGGGTCGGGGGGCAACTCGGCTCCGAGGCTTTCGAGGAGCAGTTTTGCTGAGTTGCCACTGAACCCGCACAGACGCTCCATGGCCCACGCATATCTCGCTGCGGCAACGGCGCGGGAATGTTCGCCTCTCAACTCGTAGACTCGCGCCATTGCCTCACATGTTTGAAGCAGTGTAAATACTTGAGAAGGGTCGTGAATGTAGTCGAGAGAGTTAAACTCCAATTGTTTGTTTGCGCTCGTAACGATGATGAAGGAGCCAACCATTCCGTCGATCTCTTCGGGCAGACCATCGATCATCCCGTGCATGATTCCATGAGAGAACCGATCTTCGGACCCCTTGTAAGGTGTCTCGCGCGAGCACCAATATCTGGCGGCAGCTTGCGCAGCGATGCGTTGTGCTTCCTTCGGGTAAGGGAACACTGGTGTCGCCAATGCGGAGAGCGCGCCAAGAGCTCGGTGCGCGCCGCCATCGGCGACGGTTCCATCAATGCGAGCTAGCAAATCAAGCTCGTTCGGAAGTTTGCTCCGAACCCGTTGTGCGGCCCAAATCCGATACCTATCAACCATCCAACTGTTGAGTTTGCTTTTGAACGATAGCCCCTGAGTATTGTCGCGGTCTGATCTGGCTGGAGCGATGTCGAGTATCGTGCCGTCGAAGGCCGATTCCTTATAGAGAAACCGTGTGCTATCGTGGCTAATGTCACCGAAGCCCTGATCGATGTTGAAGGTTTCTTGGCCGGAGTGCGGGTCCCAGAATCTTGCTGCTCCGCCCGAGCTAGCGACGATTCGCGTGTCGTCGTCGATGAACATCACGCGGGCCATGGGAAAGTCGGTTCTGTCGAGTTGCCCGATGACCTCGTCGCTGGAAATGTTTCGCAGTTCCGGCTTCCCTCGTTCGGGCCATGCGAGAAGCAATTCCCCATTCGACGACACAGAAATGCCCTGAATCTCGAAGGGAAACTGGAGTGAATTGACGGGTTGGAGACTGGATGGATCTAGCAAATAGATGATGCCGTTTGTACAATTGGCAATCCATTGATCCCTGGTGGTGGAGTATACCAATGACTGTACGGCCGATTCGATGCCCGTCGGAGAATTCACTTCGTGGGGCGTGGCGAGTGTGTGTGCAATTAGATTTCCATCATGAGTTAACAGTATTAGTTTCTGACCATCTCTGGTGAACAGTAGATTTACAATCTCCTCGCCCTCATGGTGTTCGATCCGATAGTACTCTTCTATTCCGTCTTCGGTCAGATCACTAACGACTACTGTCTTCAACGAATCCTCGAGTGTTGCGAGGGTACCAGAATCGGCGTGGAGCGCGAACCAATCGACTTCCGCCGTCACTTCCCAAGTGCCTACAATCGCGTTTGATTTCTTGTCCGACTTTTCGATGAGGAACTGGTCGCCGCGGACACCGGGAAGATAGATGAATTTGTCATCAGTCGTTGGGAAGCTGCCATAGTACAATCGATACTCCCTGCCGCCGATGAAGACAATGTCTCCACTGTGGGCATCACGCTCCTCGAACCATCTCTCAGCCAGAGCAACCACGTGTGAATCGTCGCGGGTAAAGCGGGCGTTGTTGGCCGGAATTCTCGCCCCGATGTAGGGCGAACCAAGCGACTTCAGGCGGGTCTTTCCATCGTGTCCAACCGCCCAAACGGCTTCGCCGCTCGGGGTAAAAGTGACTACCTTTTCCCCGGATAGCGCGTAGTTCTGGCTGTCTCTCGGCGCGGCAAGATCGGGGAAACTCATCACCGCAAGCGTCCCTTGGTCATAGACAAGGATCCGGCTTTCATCTGCGCTAAACGATACCGAACCAAACTCCATTGGAAGATATCGTTCGGGATGTAATCCGTCGACCTCGACAGGCGGCGCGACGCTGGTCTCAATTGGCTCCCCCGTTTCGAGATCAATAAATGCATGGTTCGGGTAGGAGTTTCCGCCGGAAACGACCAACGTCTTCGACACGGGAGATATTTCCAAACCGACGGTTTCAATCCCGACTTTCTTCAGGTCACCACTATCGACTCGGCCGTACAAAGTTCCCGTGGGTCGGTGTGCAAAGGCGAAGAATTCCCTCTCTCTGTCGGCGACATGGTAGAAGGGATGATACTGAGACTCGATTGCGCCAGTATAGTAAAGCAACTGCGATTCGCCGCTATCCGGATCGACTCTCCTGACGCCGCTGGAGGAGATCGTTACCAGTTTATCATCCCCCCAATAAATCGCGCGAATATACCTATCGTGAGGTGTTATATGTGCGACGTCATTGGTTGTCAGATCGAGAATGGAAAGCGTCCCGTCGCGGCGCCCGATTGCAATCTTTCGATGATCAGGCGACAGGTCCAAAGCGGTAATCTCCACCTCAGAATCGTCCGTGATTTCCGCTTCTAACTTCCATTCAACAGTATCGATGACCACTATCGGAGTGCCGGAACCACTAATGGCGATCTTCGATTCGTCTCGCGAGTAGGATGCAACCATCCCATGAGGAATCGCATTTGCGATCTGATAGAGCACTTCCCCCGATTCGGCACGCAATACACAGAACCCATCCTCGCCGTTCACCCCCAGCGCGTACTCTTTCGAGGGTGACCAGTTCACGTACTCGAAGGGAATTGTCCATAAATCGGAAACAGCGCGAGTCAGGATAAAGCTCCATTCCCAGTAGCGATCCTCTTCGGGAATACGCAGGAGTTCATCGACGGCCTCCTCGTGGCGCCCCTGACTAATGAGTGAATCCGCAAGAAGCAGCCGTGCGCGGTTGGACTCGCGCTCGGCTCGTTGTTTGGCGACTGTCTCGGCTTCGCGCGCTTTTCTCGTCGCGTCGAGTTGTTCACTCACCAACTCGTTCGCCTGCGAGAGCCGCCTGTTAAAGATCATGCCGCCCACTGCGACAATTAGCAGGAGAAGCATCGTCGCCCCGGTGAGTTGGATAACCCTGCGCCTTTGCGCTTTGAGAAGGTACTCGGCTTTGTCGACTCGCGCGAGAATGGCTTCGCGCTTTTCCCGGTCTTCGATTCGCTCAGACTCGGCGCGCGCGAGTGTTAGGTCGCCCCGCTCAAGCGCCAGTTGCGCGTAACCCAAAACCGAGTCTTCTCGCAGCTGTGAGTAGAGCGGATTCCCAGGCCACAACACTCGCGCCTGACCTAGCTCAGCGAGGAGATCGCCGTAGTCGCGATAGGTGACCGGAGGCTCGGACCTGGCGATGATTCCGTCGGTAATCGCGATGGATTCGCGACGATTCTTCGCGCCAGTCCGGTAGTCTTGGAGCCTCTGGAGAAACTCCGGAACCGTTGGTCGCTCTGTGTGATCGACCGACATCGCCCAATAGGCAATGTCCATCAATTCACGAGGATTGTTCCGGTCAGGAAGAATACTTTCGGGATCGCGGATGATGCCCTGAGACGCGTTTGCGAACGCCTGCGAGCTGGAGCCACCGTGAGGGCTGGCGCCGGCGAGAATACGAAAGAGCACTCCGCCTAGTAGGTAGGTATCTGTCCAGTAACCGAGATTGTCCGCAGTGATTTCTGTTTGCTCGGGGGCCATGTACCCCGGCGTGCCTGCGGGGTTTTGGGCGTTGCTCCGCTGTGGATAGAGGTGCGACGGGAAATCCTCCCGCCATTGCAGCGATTGCTCCCCCACCATCAGCGCGATTCCCCAATCCATCAGGAGCACTTCGCCGAAGTTGCCAATCATTACCTGCGAAGGTTTGAGGTCGAGGTGTACCACCCCGCGCGAGTGAGCAAAGGCTACCGCCTGACAAACCTGCACCAAGATCGGAAGGTGTTTGGAGAGGTAATCCTCGATCTCCAGATCGCAAATGTCCTGGCGAAGCATCTCCTCCCAACTCGCGCCGTTGACGTACTTCATTGCCAGCTGCGGCGCGCCGCTATCGTCGAATCCTAGATCGTAAACCGGGACGATGTTTGGGTGATCGAGAAGGGCGGCGATCATCGCCTCGCCCTGGAACGTTCGAGCAAGGCTGCTGATTTCATTGCTGTCGCCCGCAGCGTCCTGAGAGCGCAGCTTCTTTACTGCGACGACTCTCCAAAGACCCTTCTGAATCGCCTCCCAAACTTCTCCCATACCACCACGGCCCGCGAGCCGCAGCAGCTTGAAGTTCGATTCGCCGGAGGAAAGCCTGCCAATTCCCGGCGGTGGCGTCTTTTGGCCTTTGGGGCTTAGAAACGTGGGGAGGCTGGTTTCTTGAACGTCCGAGTAGGAGCCGAAACCCTCAGTGCCGATGGCTTCTTCATCTTCGAGTCCATCGCCAAATCCGATACGAGTCGCGAAGATGCCCTTCGGGTTATAGGTTTCCCCGGGGTCTGCGGGCATGCCCTCGGGAGGCATCGGTATATGGGGATTGTCCGAACTTTCCGATGAAGGAAACTGGTCCGACTCCATGCCTCAACCCTGCTTCAAGATGAACACGAAAATCCAACGCGTCCCACGTGACCGTGGCGCGATGGTAGCAGTTCCTATATGTCGCGGATTGGGTATCGCAAGCAGGATACCGCCTTAGCCATACCAATCGATGAAGCTCTTCAGCTTCTTCACGATGCGGTCGAAGGCATTTCCATCGAGAAATACTTGCTCTCGTTCGTGTTCGAGGCCGTAGAGCACGAGCCCCACGCCGGTGGCATAGATGGGGCTGGAAACGACGCCGCTCAGCCCCGAAAGCCCGCTCGGGTAACCGACCTTGCAGGGCTTTTTGAATACTCGTTCGGCAACCTCGACGATACCCTTTTGCAGCGAGGCACCGCCGGTTAGAATCACGCCACCGTAGACGTGATCGTAGCAGCCTTGCGATTCCAGTTTGTCTTTCACCATGAGGAGCATTTCCTCAATCCGCGCCTCGATGATCTCCGACAAGAAGCGGCGGCTGTGAGTACCCATTTCGTTGGAGAGAGCGGCGGGCGCCTGCACGGTATCCTGTTCATCGAATTCGGATGGATTGCAGTGGCCGTATCGCTTCTTCAAGTTTTCCGCGTCGTAACGTGTGATGTTGAGACCCTTCGAAACATCCTCAGTAATGGCATCGCCGCCAAAGGGCACGACGCCGGTGTAACGCACGGCACCGTCTGACCAAATCGCGCAGTCACTCGTGCCGCCGCCGATGTCAACAATGGCGACGCCGAGTTCCTTTTCCTGCTCGTTAAGGATCGCGATGGAGCTCGCAAGCGGTTCGAGATAGATTCCAGAGACGCGCCAGCCGGCCTGACTCACTGCGCGAATAATGTTTTGGGCAGAGGTGACGGCAGCGGTGACGAGCAAGATCTCGGCGGTCAGCTTCTGCGACGCGAACCCGACGGGATTCAGCACAGGGCCATCGTCGATGATGAATCGCTGTGGAATCTGATGGAGGATTTCGCGCTCCATGGGAACTTGATTTTCAGTGGCCCGAGTCATGGCTCGACGGATGTCGGCGCGCGTGACGCCTCGTTCCGGGTTGGAGACATCGACTGTGGCAGAAAGCTGATGACACTGGATGTGCCCTCCGGCAATTCCGACAAAGACGTCGCGGACTTGCACCTGAGCGATGTCCTCGGCCTTGCGAATGGCGATGCGGATCGAGTCGATGGTCTCGTCGAGATTGATGACGACTCCGCGGCGGAGGCCCTGACTCGGCGTCGACGCGACGCCTAGAATCGTCACCTTTCCATCGGTTTCGATCTCGCCGATGATGGCACAAATCTTCGTCGTACCGATATCCAAACCGGTAAACATCATCTTGCGCGAAGGAAGCGGCAGGTTGATGCGCATCCCGCCCTGCGGGGGCGTGCGGTCATTGCTGACGGAGTGATCTTTTTCCGGTGCCTGGGTTGTCATCGGCATGACAAACTTCCTCCTTGGTTGGTCCCTTAACCTCCCTGGGCAAGAGCCGTTCGACGGGTAAGCGTGATGTGACTTTCGGTGAGCAGGTTGATTTCTTCGACGAAGCTCATGTCGCGGCGAGACGCGAAGATCGCCTCCAAAACCGGGCCGACTTCGTCGGGCGGTCGCTCGCCGCATCGGATT
>JAUIJJ010000389.1 GCA_030431385.1 bacterium
GCACCAATCTGATGATCACCCCCGGTCGCGAACTCGCTGTCGTGGATGTGCTTATCACGAACTTTCACCTCCCGCGCTCGACGTTGCTTCTCTTGGTCGCCGCGTTGACCGGGCGCGAACGACTGCTCAGCGCGTACGAAGAAGCGGTGCGGCAGAAGTACCGGTTCTTTTCCTACGGCGACGCGATGCTCGTGCTCCCCTAAAATTGCCAGCACCTCGCCCTTGCACCCGTCACGAGCGCGTGGCACGTTCTAAACAAACGGACATGGAATAGATGGAGGGTCTCCGATGGACTTTTTTAGGCGATTGCTGGCAGCACCGAGCCCTTCAGGTTTCGAGGAAGCGGCCCGCCGCGTGTGGCGCGAGGAAGTCGGCACGTTCGTCGACGAGATTCGCACGGGCCCGCACGGCTCGGAAGTCGCCAAGCTCAGCGGCAAAGACGAAGATACGCGCATCCTTCTACTCGGTCACATTGACGAGATTGGGATCATTGTTCGGTACATCGACGACAACGGATTTCTCTATTTCGGAAACGTCGGCGGGATCGATCCAGCCACGTTGGTGAGCCAACCAGTTCGGTTGCTCGGGACGAAGGGCATCATCGAGGGCGTGATTGGCAAGGTTGCGATTCATCTCCTCAAACCCGACGAGCGGAAAGGCGCGCCGGAGCTTCATGACATGTGGATCGACATCGGCGCGAAGTCGAAGGTAGAGGCGGAAGAGATTGCTCCCATCGGAACGCCTGCGGTGGTGGGCGGCGACTCGACAGAACTGCTCAACGGCCGAATCTCCGCGCGATGTTTCGACAACAAGATGGGCGCGTACATCGTCGCAGAGGTCCTGCGCAAGCTCGCCGAACGCCGCGATGAGCTGTTCGCGACCGTGTACGGCGCGGCCACGGTGCAGGAAGAAACCGGCGTATTCGATGCAGGGATGGTTGCCTATGGCGTCGAACCCAGCGCCGCCATCGCGATCGATGTGAGTCATTCCGTGGACGTGCCAGGCACGGACAAGCGACGCTATGGAGATGCGGCGCTCGGCAAGGGACCGATCCTGAACATCGGTGTCCGCACAAGCAACAGACTCGCGGAAGACTTTCAGATGGCCGCCCAAAGCCGTGGCATCAACCTCCAAATTGAGGCCGAGACTGGCCGCCACGCCACCGACGCCGATGCGGCGAGTATCGTCCGTCAGGGAATTCCCGTCATCACCGTTGGGGCACCGCTGCGCTACATGCACACCGGTGTGGAGGTGATGGAAATGGCCGACATCGACGCCTTGGTTGAGGTGCTTCTCGCCTACGTTCTGAGAGTGAAAGCCCCCAAGGACTACAGGCCGTAACCGCGAACCTATGACAGATTCAAAGACAGAAAGTGCGGCCCCGAGTTCTGCCGGGCGTGAGTTCTTGTATCGCCCTGCGATCGCGATTATCCTGACTCAAGTCTTGATGTTCGTGGTCGGAACTGTCGCGGTCTCGGCTTACTCGCTGGCGCGTTCGAGAAGCGTGTTCCTGCTGATCCACTACCTGTATGATTGGTGGACGATCTACTTCCCCGTCTGCTCGCTGCTGCTGGGCGCGGGGGCGATTTCGGCGGCGATGAAGTTTGGCGGGGTGCGCACGGTCCTGCGTGCGGGGGTGCTGGTGCTCGTCGCCGGAGTGCTCTGTTTCTTTGCGCGCGTTTATGCGACCCATATCGAACCAAAGCTGCTCCGCGTACGCGAGGAGACCCTTGTGAGCACGAAGGTTATCTCCCCGATTCGAATCCTTCACATTACTGATATCCAGAGCGGGGGAGTGGGTGATTACGAGGCGTCGGCGATCCAGCGAATGATCGACCTCGATCCCGACTTGATCATCCACACCGGCGACTTGCTTCACCCAGTCCCGCCCGCGACTTTCGCAAGCGAACTACCCAAGATTTCTCAGCTGCTCGATCAGCTTCATCCCCGCCTCGGCTTCTTCAACGTCGTCGGTGATACCGACGGTCCGATCCTCAGGCAGCTGCAAAGAGGTGTTGGAGGGATGGTGACGCTTGAGAATTCCGGAGCGACCATCGATTCGGAAGCGGGCACCATCGAGCTTTTTGGCCTGCTACTCATGGACTCGCGCGACCCGAGCACGACTCTCGAACACGTGGAGCCGTGGCTCGACAGCACTTCGGAGTCCGACTTGAGAATTCTCTTCGGCCACGCGCCGGACTACATCCTCGCGGCGCAGGACGAAGAGATCGACCTTTGCCTCGCGGGGCATACCCACGGCGGCCAGATCCGCATTCCGTTCTACGGCCCGATCATGACGATGAGCGCAGTCCCCCGCGACCTGGCTCTTGGCTGGCATCAGGTCGGCAGGACACAGCTCAACGTCACCGCAGGAATCGGGGCCGAACACGAAGCGGAACTCCCGCCGATTCGTGTCAACTGCCCGCCGGAGATGACGCTGATCACGATTCTACCGGACCAGTAGTGGGAGCAGTAACGCTTCCAACAACCTCAAACCTTTTGCCTTTCGGAACATGGGTTGCAGATGATCGTATTCTGTTCCTGACCGGGAACTCATTCCATCGGAGCGCACGCTTTCTTGCCGCGACGTAACAAACAGGAATCATCGACAGCCCAACGCTTTCTCCAGCTGCTGCAAAACCTCGGCTGGTCGCTTGCCAATTGGGCGCAGCCTCAGGCACTCGGCAAGGGACGCACGTCGATCGACAAGGCCCAGTGGCAAACCGCGCCCCTTCCTGATGACCAGATGCTGACTGTCGTTCATTGGCCGGAGGCGCTCCCCGGGCTCACGGAAACCTTTCACCGTTACGAGGACTTGGCGCTCGATCATCGCCGTCTTCAGCAGCGGCTCGAACAGCTCAACATTCCCCGCCGTCATGTCTTGATTCTCAACGAGCAGATGGACACGC
>JAUIJJ010000390.1 GCA_030431385.1 bacterium
TCATCGCGGTAACGCATGAAAACGGTATGGCGATCACAATGATCGAGATCCAGCAGCCGAGGACGAGTCCGCCAAACGGGAGCAACGTGCTAAAACCGGCGCTATAATCGCGCATTGCTGACGAGTACCAGTCGCCGAATCTTTGGAAGGCGATTTTCTGCATGGGATCAGATCCTGATTGGGGTCGTTCTATACTCTACGCGCGTAGCGCTGCAAAATTCAGACGGCGGCGACGCGCGTCGCTTCAAACCGTAACTGTCATGTTCCCGTGTACTTCCCGGACCGCAAGTGATTAGACTTTAGAGGCGGTGCCGGGAGGTGGCCGAAGCCGCTAGGAACTATGGAACCTAAGGCAAAAAACGAGGCAGAGATGGACACCGGTTTCGTCGCCAAACCGGAGAACGTGTGCGTGTGTTTTCATGTGCCGCTCAACAAGATCGTCAAACACATTCGCCTCAATGATCCGAAGGTCGCCTCGCAGGTTTCTGAGTGTTACGGCGCGGGGACAGGATGCGGATGGTGTATTCCTTTTCTTGAGAAGATTTTCGAGGCGATGCAGGCCGCTGGCGATCCGGCTTCAGTGATGAATATCAGCGCGGAGGAATACCTCGCACGGCGGATGGAATATCGAAAGCGCATCAACGCCGAGCGCATGCAAGACGTGCGCAAGGAACTCTCTGATGCGGACGACTTAATCGACTAGGATACTCGTGAGACCACTACTTGCCATCACCATGGGCGATCCTTCCGGCATCGGTCCAGAGGTCTGTCTGAAAGCGCTTTTGGACCCGACCGTGGACGATTGCTGCGATGCTGTGGTCATCGGCGATGCGTCGGTCTTGAGGGCAGAAGCCGAAAAGCTGGGGGTGGTCGGCAAGCTTCAACTGATCGTCGATGTCGCCGAGCTAGACCGCGCATCGGGGGGAGTTTCTGTCATGGATCTGCGATTGTGTCTGACTCCACCGGGGCCGGGGGCGTTCAGCGCGGCGACGGGCCAGGCGTCGCTCGCTTACATTGAGAGGGCGATCGAGTTGGCCCGCAGAGGCTCCTTTGACGGCGTGGTGACCGCGCCGATTTCCAAAAAGGCACTCGATCTGGCCGGGTGTACTTTCCCTGGACATACGGAGATTTTCGCGGAGAGGACCGGGACGAAACGGTACGCGATGCTGATGTATTCGGAACGCATGTCGGTCGCCCTCGTAACCTGTCATCAACCGCTGCGTTCCGTGCCGGATACACTCACCGTGGAGGGCATCGTCGAAACTGGCGAGTTGCTCCACGAAACGCTTCTCCGGTTGCGGGGCAATGCGCCTCGAATCGCGTGTCTCGGTCTCAATCCCCATGCGGGGGAGGGAGGCGTACTCGGCGCGGAGGACGGAGCGCTCATCGCTCCTGCGATTGAGAGACTTCGGGAGCTTGGCCTTGATGTGGAGGGACCGCTGCCGCCCGATACCGCGTTCACGCCGGCCGCGCTAAGTCGCTTCGACGGCCACCTGTGTATGTACCACGATCAGGGGCTGATTCCATTCAAGATGCTGTGCATGGAGGAGGGTATAAACATGACCATGGGCCTTCCCTTTGTGCGTACGAGCCCAGATCACGGCACGGCGTTTGACATCGCGGGCAAGGGGGTCGCGAGCCCCGCATCGATGGTCTCGGCGATCAGATTGGCAGCGAGGGCAGCCCGGCTCTGACGTCGGGGGAATTCCCTGTTGCCCGAATCCTCTTGCCGAAGACCTATGGTTTTATGCTGACTTCCTTAGGTCGGGCGTCACATACTCTCACCGAGTGATTGATACCGGCCCCCAACATCCAAGCTCTCAAAGCACCCCACGCCCATGATCCTTGTCATCGACAACTACGACAGCTTCACCTTCAACTTGGTCCAGTACTTGGGCGAGTTGCAGCAGGAGGTTGTTGTGCTGCGCAACGATGCCGCGACGCCGGAGCGCGTCGGTGGTTTGGCTCCCAGTTCGATCTTGATCAGCCCTGGCCCCGGGACGCCGGACGATTCAGGCGAATCTTGCGAGATCATTCGCGAGTTCGGCAAGAAGACACCGATCCTCGGCGTCTGCCTGGGGCATCAGTGCATTGGGCAGGTCTTCGGGGGGAAGGTGATCCGCGCGCCGAGGCTCATGCACGGCAAGACCTCACGGATCACTCATGAGGGCTCGAGCGTTTTTCAGGGTCTCCCTAATCCGTTCACCGCGACGCGATATCACTCGCTCATTGTCGAGGAGGCCTCTCTGCCACACATGCTCGAGATTACGGCTCGCAGCGAAGACGACAACTTGATCATGGGGCTACGTCACCGCGAGTTCCCGATTCACGGCGTGCAGTTCCATCCCGAGTCGATCCTGACTTCCGATGGTCGTGCGATGCTCCAAAACTTTCTCGATCTGGCAGGTGTGCCCGCTTGAATTTGCGCTCCCCATCCATGAAGCTCTTCATTCTGCCGGCGAGCAATTCGCCGCTGGCGGTGGTGATCCGCCGTGGCCCGTCGAAGTGTTGGCACTTCATGCTGTGGGATCGCGATACTGGCGAAGTCACCCCCGGGTCGTGGTTCGACGGCTTGATCTATCCCCACCGCTGCGACCTCTCGCCGAAGGGTGATTGGTTGGTGATTTCCGCGATGAAGGGTGGGAACAAGCCGTGTGCGTGGACGGCGCTTTGCAAGCCCCCGAGCGCGAAGGCATTGCACTTCTGGCCACAGCCCACCAGTTCTTACGGTGGCGGGTTCTTCGACGAGCGGCTCCCAATCGTTTGGATGAACATTCCTGTTCAGCGGAGCGAGTGCGAGAAGAGAGGCGAGCACTCCTTTGATTTCGGCTATCAGGACAAAGATTGCGCGCGTTTCGGCACCGCCGAGGTGCGGCTGGCGCGGAACCGCTGGAAGATTCAGAAAGG
>JAUIJJ010000391.1 GCA_030431385.1 bacterium
TCGCCGTCACTGAGGTCGTTCTGGGAAAGCACGATCGCGTCGATGCGCGCCTCCGGTTCGCGGACGCCGATGTACAATTGAAGCGTCTGCCCCAGATCGCCCGCGCCGACACTGAACTCGTTATCACCTTGAACCCAGCCGTAGTCGCTGCTCTGCGGCACGTTTTGCGAATCAGAAGGAACTTGATCACCCCAATCAAGCGGCAGCCAGACGGAGTCTGTGGAGCCATCACCGCTCCCTCCGCCATTTCTGGCATGCAGGTAGAGGTAATAGTCTCCGGATTCCGAGAACACGAGATCGTATCGTGCCAGCGCTTCCTGCCGTGAAGAGTTGTTTAGCTGTCTGTGCGGCGAGGGCGGCGCGGTGATTGCCATCCCACCGCTTGCACCAGGGTCCGAAAACGGCGTCCAGATTCGCGCGGGGCTCTCGGCAGAGCCGGTTTGTACGCTGTGTTGGACATCGTTATCCGAATCCGGGTTGAGGACTGCGGATGAGTCTTCAGCCTGCAAGACAATGTTCTGCCCGTAGCAGAACGTGTTTACCATAAGGGCCGCGATGGCGGCGACGAACAGTGCCCGCTGACTCATTTCGATCACTTCCATTTGGATTAGAAAAAGGCAGGAGACCGAGTGGTCCCCTGCCTTTGGGTTGGCTCTTGGTTGAGCCATTCCGTTGGCTACTTCCTAGTACATGTTCCAGTTCTGAACGGACGTGATCAGCTCAAACGCGCCGACGTCAGGAGATGCGTCGCGAGCGTTGCCGTTGAAGTCGACGCCGCTGAGTGTCGCGAGGATGTCATTGTTTGTCGTTCCAAGCGTATTCGTCGTGCCACCTGCGTCGATGACCGAGGAGCCGACCATTGGCTCGTATGAACTATCGAGCCCCGCAGCTGCCAGCGCATTGGAGAGGCCCGCTGCGGCCACAATGTAGGCACCACCAGCGCCCTTGCTGTCGTCATCTTCAGGTCCAACGATGATGTTGTTGTTCGATTCATAATCGATGCCGCTGTATGAACCGCCCATGACGCCGTTGGAGGGTTCGAGGAAGTTCAGGAAGAGGTTATTGTAGGCGTTGACGCTGACGTCGTCGCCATTGATGCCCACAGCCGAACCAGTTCCGGTTCCCACAAACGTGTTGTTGTAGAGGAAGATCGGATCAAGACCGGATACATGGAAGCCACGGTGCGTGCTGCTCGTGGTGCCCTCGCCAACAACAATGACGCTGTTGAAGACCTCGAGCGTGTTGCCAACGGGCGGTGTGGAAGAGTAGCGGAGACGCACTGTTACGTCTGACGTACCCGTAGTCTCCAAGTGGCAGCGATCGAAGGACCAGCTATTGCCGGAATTCGTTTCGTCGACTTTGATGGCTTCCTGCGTGCCGACAATCGAAGTGTCAACGAATGTGAAGGAGCAATTGTCATGCGGGTCGTCCAAAAGGATCGCTGGATTCCCCGGTCCGCCGGTGATGTCACAACCATCGAAGGTCCAATTCTGGTTGTCGCCACCATCGTTGCGGATAGCGCGATAGTTCGGGCTGGCGATGACGCAATCGGTGAGTTGGACAGTGAGGTTCTGCCATGTCGGATCTTGGACACGAATAGTAGCCTTGCTATCACCACCATCGGCTGCAGAGCTAAACTGGGTGTTGTTAGCGATAAGAGTAACCAGCGCTCCGCCATTGTAACCGTCGTCTAGTTTCAATGCTTCACCGCCATCACCACCGGCTGTGCCCGTGTGCTCGACGACGCAGTTGTTTAGTGTCATGCCAACGGTGAAGGCGTTGTCGACCGGGTTGCTCTGGTCGATGTCGATGACCGGGCCGGATCCGCCAGTGCGACGGAAGATTAAGTCCTCGAACGTGGCTGAAGTGCTCTCGTAGAGAGAAGGAGTCGTGCTACTTGTATTGTACGCGACTACCCCGCCAGAGTTGGTGAGGATGACATCGCCCGATACCGAGCCACCCTTGCGAACCGTGAAGTTCGCGGGGCCGTACATGGGATCGAAGAACCCGCTGTAGGTGCCGGCTTCGACGATTTCGATGACGCCGCCATCGTCGACGGCGAACAATGCGTCGCGGACGCTGTCATGTCCTGCTGATCCGTCGAGGTTAACTTGCTCGAGCGGGCCTGCGAATGAGGTTGCTGCTGCCAATCCAAGCGCGCAGACACCTGCTATCACAGTCAGAATTCTGGGTCTCATGGTGCTACTCCTTATAGAATTTTGCGCGAAATCGCGCATAATGAAACCATGACCAACTCGTTGCACGTGTCAATCGAATTACACGTGAGCGTGCAACTTTTTCTACTCGCGGACCAACTCCATTCCGTCAAACTTCCAAGTGTACGCGGTCCGCGTTTCAGGAAGTCCGTAGCTATCCGATGCCATCTTCAACCCATCAATACTGCCGAAACCGATCGGGTTTCGCGTCCGTTTCAGATCGCGAAAATCAACGCTCACCTGCTTCCAACCCGTCCAGGTCACGGGAACTGTCGCGGTATAGTAGTCGGGGCCCTCAGTCTGATCGTTTTCAGAAAGAAGGATAAACGCGAACGCCCCTCCTGCAGCATTGCTGTGTAGCCAAAAGCGGAGTGCCTTCACGTCGGAAAGATCACTCGGGAACTGCCTCGATGAAACACGAGTGGTCGTGACTGTGTCGTCCCATTTGCCTGAGAGAAGACCCTCACGCGGCTCGACCGAGTCTGCGCTGAGACCTGTCCAGTTGGAGGCGTCCTCGAACCCGAGGAAGCGCGCCGTCGCGTGATCGTCTGTCGCAGTTTTGGGAGCGGCAGCCTTGCCGGTTTCCAGCGCCTTCCCGGCTGAGTAAGCTTCCATCTCATCCAGTACCAACTCTGTTTCGTCGGAGGGCGTCCCCGTACCATAACCGGTGGATGCAAAAGTCAATT
>JAUIJJ010000037.1 GCA_030431385.1 bacterium
CTGAGGATTCGTCGGAATTCCGTTCTCGCTCTTTTCGTAGAAGGTAATCTTGAACTCCGGCGGACCGTCGCACGGGTTCCCTTCGTTGTCGCAGAATGCACCCCACCAATGGATATCACAGATCGGGCCTTCCACCATAAAGTCATCGATGGCTTCCTTCGACTCGCCGTTGGCATTCGTATCACTCGGTTGACCGAAAGGCCTTTCCAGATCCGGCGTTTGGCCGAAGATGCTGCCATCAGGACACTCGAACGATTTGCCAGTCGAGCAGTCATCGCCGCAGTTGTCGAGCAACTCCGAAGAAGCGTTCCATTCCAATGCAACGCCACTGCCGGAAGCCGTTGCCGCGACGATCGTATAGAACCCCGGAGGGAGACTCTCTCCCCCGGAGAATTCGATGACAGTCGGTGAATCACCGGCGCCAGTGGCGCAGGTGAGTTTCGAATCAAAGCCGCCCTCGCTGCAACAACGGCGAAACGAAACCGCTAACTGATCAGACGGACTTCCGAGTGAAAAAGTAAACAGCGCCTCGGTCGGTTCCGTGACCTGAAAGCACCATGCCTTTTTGAACACTGCGCTCGGAGCACATTCCAGCGCCGGGCTAAACTCATCGGGGACTGTCTCGCCAAAGAGTGGGCCCCCTTTTCTGCCTTCGATGGCTTCTTTGTTATCGCAGACACTGTTTGAAATGGGGTCGCCGGCCAAGGCGATCATTGTGCTTGAAGTCACTGCAGCGAGCGTAAAAAGCCCGGTGCGCAACCTCCGGAAAAGGCGATGTACAGGCACGAGTGCCTCCTTTCAACCGTGGGGTCTTCCGTTTTTTTGATACGAGCTATGTACAGAGTTAGGGGGCGCGGGGCCGGGATTCGTCAAGCTTTCTTGTCCAGAGATAACAAGTTCACTTGGCACAAAGCCTTGAATTCCGCTCACATTGGGAGATTCGTAGGGGAAAACACTGACAAAGGAACTCAGGATGGGTTCAGAAGCCACAGAGCAGCATCGAACAAATGCCCGCGATCTCGGACCAGTTCAGGTCGCTGTAATTACAATCAGCGATACGCGAACGCAGGAGACGGACAAGAGCGGTGCGCTCATTCAGCAATTGCTGATCGATGCAGGAAATCGTGTTGAGGCATACCAGATACTTCCCGACGAGCCGGATCAAATCAGAAAGCGCGTCCTCGAACTATGTGAATCCGAAAACATCCAAGTCATCCTGACGAACGGAGGCACGGGTATCGCCCCGCGCGACGGAACCTACGAAGCAGTGAGCGGGGTCCTCGATCGGACGCTGCCGGGTTTCGGCGAGATTTTCAGGATGCTGAGCTGGGAGGAGGTCGGCGCAGCGTCGATGCTTTCTCGCGCCACGGCAGGTCTGCGAGGCAAGACGCTCATCTTCGCAATGCCCGGGAGCAGCAATGCGGTTGGGCTCGCGATGGAGAAGCTCATCATCCCCGAGCTGAAACACTTGGTTTGGGAACTCAATCGCCCCGCGTAGGTTTCGCGGCGCGCCTCTACGGGGGGGTAGGTTCTGAGGTGCGACCTACGACCTCAGAAATGACGTCAGTCAGACTTGGCGGTAGGATCACCTGAGCCTCGATTTGCTTTGTAAGATACGTCCCTTCCTCTTCCCGACCAACCAGCCAGTACGCCTTGGCTAGAGGAATGAGCGGGATGACTGCCTCATCCTCCTTAAAAGGTTGTAGGATGGAGATCGCTTCTTTCCAGTCTTCCTGGGCAAGTTCCTCATCGCCCAAAAGACGATGCGCTCTCCCCCGCAGAACATGAGCGGCTGCCCGATGCCACTCTCCTAAATCTTTCAAATGCTGAGAAGCGTCTTCATAGTCGTCAAACAAGCTGAGCACGACGAACAGCTCATCGAGGATCCGTAAAGAAATCTCAGGCTGTCCACTCTGGAGCAACATCGCCGAGCGCGCTCTGGCGCCACTCGAGATAATCGCAGCTCGAGTTAGCAGCCCCTCGACGTGTGAGTCGCGCATCGCTCGAAACCCATCTTCGGCCTCCACATAAAGGTCGTAGCCCCCCTTTATATCTCCATTCAATTCCTTCGACCTGCCACGAAAAATCTGCGAGTGACGCACTCCCCAAGAAACTGATGCCGACGAGTCCGATTCCAGAGCAATGAGTGTGACTGAAGTCAGCACATCGCTACAGTTTCCAAGAGTCAGCGCATCCCCCGTTTCCATCATCCACCGGCCGAGGTTCATTGAAACGTCATTGAGTTCTTGTAAATACTCATGCGGCTCGTTCAAGCTATCGGGAAACTCCTCAACGAGAGCAACCATGCCGTTAACGACCAGTGCCGGAATCCTCACCCGTTTGGCAGCAAGCATCGAGTCCGCATGGGAGATCGAGGCTCTCTTAATGCTGTTGAAGATCGAATTGTGATTTCGGAGGTTGCTATCTTTACTCAGGCACTCCAACATCACCTCCATTCCTTCCAACCTGATCAGCGCCGCATCTTCATCCCGACCAATCGCTTCATAGACGCCTCCCAGATAGTTTGTCGACGAACCGTAGTCCCTCAACCATTCCAAATTCGACGGATTTCGAACCGCAAGCTCTCTCGAAAGTTCAACCGCCTCCTCCAGGATAGAGACAGCTTCCTCGTTCTGGTGCACATAGTGAAGAGAGCGCCCGTAAGCAGCCAGACACAATACTAGATCGCTCATCCACTCCAGGTTAGCGGAATCCCTTTCTACAATTGAGCGCATCAGCTCGACGCTTCGTCGGTTGGCGGATAAGGCTTCGCTCGTTCGATCTCTCGTCGTATATGAGCTTCCAAGCGCCGTGTACATTTCTCCCAAAAGATTCACGACAGTCAAATCGTCTGGATACTTCTCTGCCGCATCCTCAAGTATCTCGATGGGCTTTAGAAGATAGTCAAAAGCATCTTCTTCGAACAACATCACTTTGGTAACGCCTAGGCGATGGTAGGCGGAAGAGAGATCCTTGTCGATTTGAATACCGCTAGCTCCTTTCGCTTTGGCATCCGATAAAAGCTGAATGTTCTCTCGAAACGGTTCCTTGGAGCCTTCCCAATCATCGTGCATCGCGAGAGTCTCACCAACCCCTCGAAGTGTATCCGCTTTGCCCAACACCCAATCCCAGTTACCCGGCTCCATCGCCGCAAGGGTGTCGAAGTATCCACCCGCCGTGACGTAAGTACGACGCGCTTTGAGAAGTTCCCCCGACTCGAAATAGGCCTGACCCAGCTCGCTGGCAGTATGGGCGGCGGTGGAGAGCGTCCGCTTCTCGACTCCGTGCTCGGCGAGTCGCTCCTCCAAGCCGTTTAACTGTTGCTCCAAAATCTCGGTGGCGACTCCCAGCCTTCCCTGATTCTTTCGCAGCATCCCGATCTGGGTTCTGGTTTTTGTTCTCTGGAGCCAAGTCGTGAGATTCACGTCCTCTTCCGGGAGCGAATCGAGGTAGGTCTCTGCTTTCTCCGCCACGGCATCGAGCACATCAAGTCGCCCGACAGGCTCCAGCCGCTCGCGCAGGTCGCCGATCATAAATCCCAGGAGATCTTCGGCGCGTACCCTCGCGACGTCGGCGCGGTCGCGCGCCAGGGCTGCGAGATTTCGCTCGTGCTCCAGACTCCACAGGAACCACGCCCCTCCGGCCAGAACGACGATTGCAAGAACCGCCGTTGCCAACTTCAGGACGAGGCGCTCGCGTTCGCGTCTGCGCCGCGCAGTAGATTTCTGATTAAGTTTTTCGAAGAGCTTCTCGCGCAGCGCAGGACTGGAAAGCCTTTCGATAGTCACCTGCGCGAGCAGCAGGTCGCCACCCTTGAGACTAACCTCCGTCTGCCGCGCAAGAAGCGACTCGCGGATGCTCTCTGCTTCCTCATTCTCAGCCCACAATACCCGCGCCCGGTCGATCCTGTTCACAAGGGAGTTCAATGTGGTGTAGTCGGATGCAGCATCCTTCGCCGCCTCGCTGACCTCTTTCGTAATCTCGATCGACTCGCGACGTCTGGTAGAGCCGGTGATGTGCTCGTTGAGGCGATTGAGAAAGTCTCGTGCGGAAGGGACTCGGTCTCGCGGGGCGACAGAGAGCGCCTGCAATGCCAGTGCCGCCAAGTCGGGAGGGAAGTACCTACCCTGCGCAGCTTCGGCGAGGTCCCTGACGATCCCCTTCGATGCGCTATCGAATGCCGCGTCCGAGTTTCCACCGGGATGAGGAGATACGCCGACGAGCAGCTTGAAGAGAATTCCGCCCAACAGGTAGATGTCCGTCCAAGGGCCGATGTCCCGGGCGTGAGTTAGAGTATGTTCAGGCGCCATAAAGGAAGGAGTGCCTGCGGGCGCGGATGCTTCTTCAGTTATGGGAGCAACGATGTCCGGGTCCGCCGACATCGCGACGCCGACAACTGGCTCCCCCACTTTCACCGCAAGCCCCCAGTCGGTTAGAAGCACTTCGCCGTAAGGGCCGAGCATGACTTGGGCGGGTTTGAGGTCGCGGTGTACAATTCCAGCGTCGTGAGCAAAGACGACAGCTTGGGAAACATCCGCGAGCACCTGCAAGTGGCGCGCGAGAAACTCCGATGCGGACATCTCGAGGAAGTCTCGCTTGATGACCTGATTCCAATTCTCCCCCCGGATGAGCTTCATCGCCAGCATCGGCCGGCCGGCTTCGTCTAGCCCATAGTCGTAGACGGGTACGATATTCGGATGCTCCAGAGCGGCCATTGTGAAGGCCTCGTGACGGAACATCTCCTGCATCTCGTTGGCCGCGTCCGGTGCGGCGCGCTCGATGCGCATCTGCTTAACGGCGACGGACCGGTTCAGGGAAGTTTGAACGGCCTCCCAAACCTCGCCGAACCCGCCTCTTCCTACCCGCTCCTTGAAGACATAGGGAGCAATGGTATGGCTGGCTTCGTTGTCAGTTCTGGATTTGTAGGGAACCCATTGGGTCGGTAGTAGCGATTCGCTCACGCCATCAAGGCTCGAGTCGCCGTGCGCACCGGTCACCGCATCGAAGGTGGCGGTCGGATCGTTCGGCAGCATGCCCGCTAGCTGCTGGGAAGTTGGCAGAGTTTCATCCACAGCTAGCGAGGCACCCCAAAACTCTACGCGTTGTTTGGCGAGTTATATACACGCCGACACCTTCTGGCCCGAGCTTCCTCGGCCTTGGAATCGGCACATCCTCCCAACTTTGACGTAGAATGGCAAGCACGGAACGCTCGCCGAGTTGCAGTTAGAAGTCTTTCAGCGGTGAACTGGCGCTAGCGTACATGCGCTTCTCCATGCGTCCCGCGAGGTACGCTGTCCGCCCTGCGCGCGTGGCATCGCGGCACGCCGCTGCCATCGCCACGGCATTACCCGCCTTGGCAATCGCCGTGTTGAGCAGAATGCCGTCGATTCCCAGCTCCATCGCGAGTCCGCAATCGCTCGCCGTACCGACGCCGGCATCGACGATGATCGGGACCTTTGCGAATTCCTTGATGAGTCGAATGTTGGTGGGATTGAGGACCCCGCGACCACTCCCGATGGGCGAGCCGAGTGGCATCACAGCAGCCGCACCGACTTCCTCCAAGCGGCGACACAGCACGATGTCATCGGAGCAGTAGGACATACATGTCCACCCTTCGGCCGCCAGCCGGCGAGTCACCTCGTGAGTTCCCAGAGGGTCCGGCATCAGCGTCTTTTCGTCGCCGATCACTTCAACCTTGAGCAGCTTCGGCAAGCCTAACTCCAACACCAACTCAGCAACCTTCATCGCCTCGTCGACGGAGTAGCACCCTGCCGTGTTGGGCAGGATAATCATTTGCTTCGTATCAATAAAATTGAGGAGATTGTTGTCCGGGTTCTTGAGATCCACGCGGCGAAGTGCCACCGTCACCATGTCAGATTGGCTGACCTCGTGGGCCGCCTGCATGACCTCGAAGGACTCGTATTTGCCGGTTCCGATGATCATACGCGACTTGAGCGTGTACGGCCCTACAACAAGCGGCTGGTCTTCGATGCCGCTCCCTAAGCTAACCGAGGTCGTCGAGTATTCTGTTCCCTGAGTCATTTCCGGGGCCTTTCGATAATCTGAGTGAAAAACAGGATCAGCCGCCGCCAACCATGGCGATGACGTCGATGGTGTCGTTTTCTTTTATCTGCGTGAGCGATCGTGCGTCTTGCTTGACGATCTCGTCGTTTATCAGCGTCGCAACCCGCCGCTCGTGGAGGCCAAGCTGTTCCAGCAGCTCGGCCAGAGTGCAGGGTTCGATCTCCCGCTTTTCGCCGTTAAGTCTCACGTTCATAGTGTAATGAGGGTGAGCCAGACCACCAGCCGTGGTCAAGACGCGGTCGCTTCCGCAGGTGTTTTTTCGCCGGACCGACGCACTCTCCCGAGGGTACTGCACTTTCTCGCGTCCAACATGACAATCCGTTGAACTTCCGGTTGCGGAGGGTTGCAAAGCGCCGATAGAAGGCTGGAACAACTCCGCGCACGGTTTGCCCATGACTCAGTATATTATCAAAAGAATACTCCTGCTCGTCGTGACCCTTTTCGGAATCATGGTCATCACTTTCGTGCTCACGCGCCTGACTCCAGGCGATCCTGCTGCGATGAAAGTCAGCGGCTCAGGGGGTGGCGGCGCGCAGGGCGTCGGCGGCTATGACGACCTCGTCGAACAGAATCGCCGCAATCTGGGTCTCGACAAGCCGTGGGTTCTGAATTTCAAGTTTGAGGATCGTGAGCTTCGAGCCACGAACGCGATAAATGACTACCTTCGTCAGGCCAAGCTCTGGCAGGACATCGGAACAAAAAATCTCACGAGGATGACCACGGTCGCCCTCAAACCCGCGCTCGACAGGTATCCGCTCATCGGTACGCCGGACGATCCAGTTCCCACCGACGCCGAGGGCGAAACAAAGCAGATGCTTCCGGTTGAGAAGCAGAAAGAACGCCTCGCGGAGATGCTCCCGCGCTTGGCGGCGTCGACCGATATCAAGGGCGCACCGGGCAAGGACAAGCCCGACGAGGCCTACGAATTCTGGCTCAACTGGTATAACGAGAACTCATCGCGATTTTCGGACGAGAATGCGCAGCGTGTCGTGAATGAGTACCTCGCCGCTAGCAACGACAGCCCGGAGCTGGAGCGGCTTCAGAAGGAAGTCCTGCAGGTCGGCGGTTTCGGTGTCCCCTTCCTCTACGAGGCACTTGGCAAAGACGTCGAGACAACGATGCGCGTCAACCGCGCGCTGGAAAGTCAGACGGGTTTCAACTTTGTCGTCGATGACGCCGAGGGCTTTGAAGCCGTGTCCGGTGAAGTCGAAGGCCGCTGGCGCTCATGGTGGCGCCGCGAGCGCATGAGCTACGTCGAACCATCAGCCCCAGAACATATCTACAACATCTTCAGGAACACGCAGTTTGGCCTATGGGTTGCCCAAGTCGTCACATTCGACTTCGGTGACTCCTATATCAAACGAAAGCCAGTGCTCAGCCTCATCGGAGAGGCCCTTCCAGTTTCGCTCGCGCTGTCGCTATCATCAATATTCTTCAGCTATCTCATCTCAATTCCACTCGGTATTTTCTCCGCGGTTAAGAAGAACACCCCCGCCGATAAAGTCGTCACCGTTGTCCTGTTCATTCTCTACTCGCTACCCAGTTTCTGGGTGGCAGGAATCTTCATCCTGACGATGACCGGACCACCGTTTTTTGACTGGTTTCCGACACGACAATTGGGTTCCGAGGGCATCACTCTCGAAGAGTCAGGGTTCTTCAGGTGGCTCCCTGACCGAATCTGGCACATGGTATTGCCGGTGACGTGTCTGACTTATGCTAGCTTGGCCTTTATCTCGCGCCAGATGCGAAGCGCGATGCTGGAGACCATCAATCAGGACTTCATCCGCACAGCATACGCAAAGGGGCTCAACCCCCGTACGGTCATCTTCAAACACGCGCTCAGAAACTCTCTGATTCCGATCCTGACAATCAGCGCGGGGCTGCTGCCGGAACTCATGGCCGGAGCTGTTATCATGGAAACGATCTTCACAATCCCGGGAATGGGCTGGTTGACATTCGATGCGATCGTCAACCGCGATTACCCGGTCATTAACGCGATTCTGTTCTTCTCGGCGTTCCTGACGTTGCTCGGAATCTTAATCGCCGATATTTCCTATGCGTTTGTTGATCCGCGCATCAGCTATAAATGAGGGTTTAACCGTTGGCACACACTGAACAGGAACTCGCAGGGCACCCGGAAAACGCCCTCCCGGAAATGGAAGGCGGCGGCGTTGCCTCTCTCAAGCCAAAGAAGACGCGCACATATTGGGAGCTCGTCGGCCGCGACTTCAAGCGCAACGGCCTCGCCATGTTCGGCTCTGCGATTATCTTTTTTGTCGTGTTTGTCGCGGTCTTCTGTTCGCTCATCGCGAACCAACGGCCGCTGTATCTCGAAGCAAAGTTCCCCGCCGATTACGACAACTCAATGTTCATCATTGATGAGCAACTCTACCTGCTCTCCGAGGGCGACGGGACCGTCACGGAAGATGTGAAGGCCGCACACGACCTACTTCTTTCTAACGTGCAAGAGGCCGCAAATCACATCGAAGGAGAGTGGGCGACGACGCTCACGACCTTCCGCGACGACTTCCTGAAAGTAAGCCCGGTCACAGGCACCTTCAGCGCAGACGCAATCGTAGCGCTCATGGACCAATTCTCGCCGCTGTATGACGCCGAGATCACCACAGTGACCCGATACCCCGCATTCCGTGCGCTGTATTGGAAAGAAATCTGGTTCATGTTTGCGTTTGTCTTCGGCATCGTCATCTTTGCGATTCGCAAGCGATTCAAACGCCTTGTTCCCGCATTGCTGCTGATACTGATTCCCGCGACTCTTCTCACAATGGTCAGGGCAACGATCTATCCGGACATCAATGATACCCGCGCGTATCGCTCAATCATAGAAGCGCCGGAATTCGCAGAGAATGGCGGCAAGGTACTTCGCACGATTGTTCCCTACGGCGAGAACGAGAACATCATCAGGGAGGCCCGTACGGCCCCGACCTGGTGGCCCTGGTACGATGCGCCGGAAGAAAACCACTATCATCTGCTGGGAACCGACACGAACGGCCGCGACGTGCTGGCGAGGATGGTCTACGGCGCACGCGTATCCATGCTGATCGGTATCATAGCGGTATCCATCTATACGTTTATCGGGATCGTTCTTGGCGCACTCGCCGGGTACTATGGCGGTTGGATCGATATCGCGCTTTCCCGCATTATCGAGATCGTCATTTGCTTCCCGGTGCTGATGCTCATTCTTGCCGTTCAGGCGTTTCTCGCTCCTGACATCAAGAATATCATTCTCGCCATGGCCGCGCTCTGGTGGACGAGTGTCGCTCGCCTCCAACGTGCGGAGTTCCTGCGATTAGTAAACCTGGATTATGTTCTCGCGGTGCGCGCTGTCGGCGGCTCGAACTTCAGGATCATTTTCATGCACATCCTGCCCAACGCGCTCGGCCCCATTCTGGTCCTCGTCAGCTTTGGCATCGCAGGATCGATCCTCGTCGAAAGCGGACTCAGCTTCCTCGGCTTCGGAGTCCCTCAGCCCACTGCCAGTTGGGGCGATTTGCTCAATAATGGCCGCAACGACATCAAGAGCGTCTGGTGGCTGACAATCTTCCCCGGCTTCGCGATCTTCATCACGGTGACCTGCTTCAACCTCATCGGCGAAGGCGTGCGCGACGCGCTCGATCCGAGGCGCGATCACTAAGAATCAAAGCCCCGTTCGAACAGCATAAAACAACGAAGAGGCCCGCGCGATGTGCGCGGGCCTCTTCTGATTCTGTCCTCGGGCGAGTCCGCCCGGGTTGTTACTTCAATTCGCGGTGCAGCGTGTGCTTGCGCAGGTAGCGGTTGTACTTCATGAGCTCCATACGCTCAGGATCGTTCTTGCGATTCTTGATCGTGACATAGCGGGAAATGCCCGACACGCCCTGTCCACGGGATTCCGTGCACTCAAGGATCACCTGGATGCGGTTCTGTTTCTTTGCCATCTTATCTGCTCCTGAGAGACTCTACAAGTCGTTGTTTTCAGTTATGTTGGAGGGAATTAAGCCACTTGCCCTGCACAAAGGCGGGGAATGTCCGCCATTCATGGCCCACCATGCAAGGCTTTTTTCACTCTAGGCACCACAATTCTGCCGGGGCAGCGGACCCCGCCTACTTCTCCGCCTTGAGTTCTTTCTTATCTCCCCCGGGTCGCCGAGCGAGAAGGTAGTAGTCCTGATCGCCAAAGAGGAAGTCGTTCAGCTTCTTAAGGTTCTGCGTATCGGTCGACGACCCATCTTCTTTCAGGCGGTCATCCTCGGAGACTCGGTTGATCCCCTGCCATTCTTCCATGTGAAGGCCCGCTGTCTCCGCGAGTAACTGGAGCATCTCCGGGAACACGAGGCGCTCGTGCGAGAGATCAAGGTGGAACCAGTGAAGCGACTTCAATGTGTGCGGATTGATCGTCTCGATCAGCAGAAGCCCCCCGGGCTTGAGCGCCGAGTAGCAAGACTTGAGCAGCTTCAGCAATACGAAGGGCGGGAGATGCTCCACAAACTGGAACGCGGAAATCGCGTCGAAGCTCTTCGCCTCAACGCCGCTGAGGTATTCAATGGCGTCCTCAGCCTGGATGCTCAGGCCTCGGCTGGCGCCCTGCTTGACCATCGCCTCGTTGATATCGACCCCGTGGCCTTCCCAGCCTTTCTCGCGAATCAGGTCGAGAAAAATGCCATCGCCGCAGGCAACATCCAACACGCGAGGACACTCTTCGCCGTGCTTGATAAGATGTTCGTCGAGCAAGGTAATGTAGTCCTGCTGGCGTTCGCGCAAGTCCTCTTCGTCCGCGCGGAACTGGCGCTGGAACCGCAGGTAGGCCAGATCGAGCTGCTTCTGGACCAACGAGTTCCCGCTCCCCTCTCCGAGAAAGTGAGATGACTTCGCCGCCGGAGTCGGTGAGTCGCCAGCGGGCACCGGCGAGGGCGACCCGGCGTTCTCGATCTGAGCCGGGGCGGCCTTGGCGGCTTCCAACCGCTGGGCGTGAAGCCTCGGCGCTTCCGCGTCGAGACGCCCCTGCAGGTCTTCCAGCAGTTCTTGGTGAATCGTCAGCTGTTCGGTCAGCACGAGGAGTCGTGCTTTCAGTTCGCGTGATTGGTCCGACAGCGAACTCGATTGCGAGTGAAGTTTCTGCGCCGCTTCCGTATTGAGCTGAAGCTGCTGGTCTCGCTCGTCGAGCCCCTTCCACAAATCTTCGGCACGGCTGTCGATGCTCTCATAAACAAGGCCGAGCTCGGTCCAGATTCGAGTCACGTCGGCACGGGCGGCGGAGACCTCAGAGAAGAAATCCGACTGACGCAGGCCCATCTGGTTCAGCCGCGTCGACAGCCCGCTGAGGTTATCCAGCAGCTGGCTCAGCGAATTGGTCACACCGCCCATGTTGCGCGAAATGAAGTCCACATTCTGGTGGAGGCCGTGGAGGTGCTGCTGAACAAGCGCCGCCAGCCGCGTGGAATCGCTGCCCTCGAGCATCGACATTCCCGCGGGGCGGGTCTGCCCGTCTTCGAGCGAGCGGAGGCGATTTTGGAGCAGGTCGATCTGGTTCGCCATCGATTGCATAGCGTCGAGGGAGTTGTGATTGAAGGCAGCCTGACGCGCGGAGACCAGTTTGAGAAACCGCATCCACGTGCTCTTCAGGCGCCCAAATCGTGTACCCTCGGGAACCTGATCAACGTCCTTAAAATTGCGTAGTCTTTTGAAGGCATCCCGGTCGAGTGCGCGGAAGAATGATCGCTCGCGCTCGCGCAAGCGGGTCTCGCGCAAACGCCCCGGTTTCGCATCATCGCTGATGCCTTCGACCGCGACCTTCTCTTCCTCGAGAATGCGCTCAATGTTATCTATTATTTGCTGGGCGTCGTAGCGGGCCATGGCGGCGTCTCCTCAACTTCTCCCACAGTGGAAATCTCGTATATCGCGAGTGTAATTATACTTTTGTCGTCCTGTGCCACGGGCCTCACCGTCAATTCATAAACGCCCGGCTGACCTTGAACGCGCTCAGGCAATTGCCATGAAAGCACGCCTCCCCCGCCATCAAGACTCAACGCGCCCAACCCTCCACAGGCATGGTGACGGAGGGCAACTTCCAAAGGCGTGTCGACGGCTACGGCCTTCGCTTTAATTTGGATGTATTCATTCGAAGGAGTGAACACGAACCGCCCGATTGATTCGAAGGTGCGAAAGCTGCCGATCTCGTCTTCCTCCACTTCGCGGAATCCGTGGAGAAAAGGCGAGGGCGGATCGATGCGCAGCGGCAGCGGGTCTTCCAACTGAGAGAACCTCTCAGCGAGCGTAGCGCCCAGCTCCATGTTCTCTTCTCCGGCAAGATGCTTCACCGTGATCTTGGGATCGAGAACCGCAACGCCAGTCCACCACGGTTTTTCTCGATGGCGGACCTTGAAAATCGCAGCGTTATCTGCCCACTCGTAGCAGGCTTCGAGATGGGTTTCGTCCTCATGAACGGCGACAGTGATACTATAGTCTCCGTAGCCGAGATTGAGCGGCACCTCGACTTCAATCTCAGCGGATTCACCTGCGCGACGCGGGCCTATCTCCGACTCGCGTAGGGTCGTGTTCGTTCCGAAGATGTCAAGCCCAAGCCGATCCTTTATAAGGAACCCAACCGACGGCTCCTTGACGTCCGTCAGAAAGTCCACGCGGACTGTCAGGTGCATCATCTCGCCGGGATGAAAGACGTCAGTAGGGCGACCCGCGCCGTCTGTCAGCTCCAGCTTGCTAATGACCGCTTGAAAAGTCCCGTGCCGCCGCGCCGCGCGCTCGTTGCTCTCATGCCCGACGCGGGTGATCTTCATTTCCACGTTCCCCTCGCCGGTCTGCGCGAGGAGCGCGTTGTATTCTTCTAGAACGTCTTTAGGCGCACCGATCGATCTGACAACGCCCCGCTGGAGCAGCACCGCTTCGTCGCACAGCATCGTCACGGCGGCGGGATCATGACTGACGAAAAGGATCGTCGTCCCAGCATCCCGAAACTCTCGTATCCGGCGAATGCACTTCTGAGAAAAACGCGCGTCGCCGACGGATAGCGCCTCATCAACGATGAGAATCTCAGGATTCGTCGCAGCAGCGATTGAAAATCCGAGCCTCATAATCATGCCCGAGCTATACGTTCGGATCGGCTGATCGATGAAAGGCCCGAGCTCCGAGAAGGCGATGATCTCTGGCTCGAGCTTTTGGGTCTCTTCGTGATTTAGGCCAAGCAACTGACCATTGATGGCGATGTTTTGTCGGCCGCTGAATTCCGGATGAAAGCCTGTTCCAAGCTCAAGGAGTGCGGCGATGCGCCCGCTGATTTCAATGACGCCCTCGGTCGGAAGGAGCGTCCCCGTGATTAGCTTTAGCAAAGTGCTCTTGCCAGCCCCGTTAGCTCCGATAATGCCGACAGTCCTGCCCCGGGGAATCTCCAAATCCATCTTCCGAAGCGCCCAGAACTCTTCGTGATGAACCCCCAGATGCATCCACTCAAGGAAACGGTCGTACGGCCTATTGTAGAGCCGGAATTTCTTTGAGACCTGTTTGAGCGAAATCATGAGTAGATCATGGCGTCCCCTCCGCCACCGGCACCACAGAAATCATCAGCGCCCCTCGACGGCGCGCGCGAAGCGTTCCGGGTCCGACTCCCTCATTTTTCGTAGATCATCCGAGGTGAGCCAAAACTCGGATATTGGTCCTACGCGACCAGCTTCCGCAAGGAGCTGGAAAGCCGTATCTTGGTTATCGGTGGCATAATGAATGACGGCTCCGTGAATGGCATGTTCCTGATAGCTCTGGCGCGCGGCTTCATTCACCGTGCTCTCCCCTTCCAACCGCTCCCGAAGTCGCACGAGCGACTCATCAATGAGTGCCCGCGCCTCAACCGGCTTCCCTCCCCCGGCCAATGAACTCGCCCGGAAATAGTTGTTAAGGTACTCATCCATTCGCACGGCGATCTCGGTCTCGCCACCAGTTAGAAACGGGTCACGGATGGAACGGGCCATTTCGTGATATTCGTAGGCTCTGTCGAAGTACCCGGCATCTCGACACGTTTCGCCAATGTGCTCGTAGCTGTTTGCCAAGGTGATGTCCCAGTGGCCTGTGTCATCGCCATCACGAAGCGCGGTGTAGATAGCGATCATTTGCTCGGCAGCCTCTATTGAGTCATCATACATTTCCATGTCGGCGTTCGCCCAGGAAATGCGCCGATAGTTCCAGGCTTGGACGTTTTGCCAAACAACATTGGTCGGATCGTGTTCAACGAGCTGCGCGCCGATCTCGGCGGCCTGTCTGAACTGATCGAGAGCTCGCTCGGGTTCGTCGATCTGCAAAAGCGAATCGCCGACGTTGGCACGTGAAATCGCCAGATTCCCGGCCCACATGAGATTCTCGGGATCCAGTTCGACGACTTCCTGAAGGTAACGAAGACTTTCCATATGGCTCGCCATCGCACTCTTCGTATCGCCAATACCCTCCTTTGCCTTTCCGATCTGATCATACACCGCAGCGAGGTCGTTCTTGATGAGCGCGTCATCGGGGCGCAGCTCGTCCAGCTCCCTGCGAACCTCAAGACAGTCCTCGAACACCTCAAGGGCTTCGTCAAACTCTTCGAGCCGGGTCAGCGTCTTCCCGACCTTCAGATAGCCGACTCCAAGATTGCGCATGTGCTCGTGACTATCGGGGTCTTCCTCCGCTAGCCCTTCCAAAACTTCGAGAGAAGATCGACTCGGGACGAGTGCTTCCTCGAACCTCTCTCCACCAATGAAGAAATCCGTGATGCGATCCAGGGTGCCGGCGTATTGGCGGCGCCGCTTCATGTTTTCCGGGTCTTCCTGAACAAGCAATTCTGCCCGGCGGCGGGCTTCTTCAAACGTCTCACCAGCCGACTTAAAGTCCCCCTGCTTTAGGAAGACTTCACCAAGGTTAAGCAGAGCGAGTACGAGGTTTTCGGCGGCTCCGCCCTCCAAGTCCTCTTCGGGAAGGTTCCGGTAGTACTCCAGCGCCTGACCTCCCGCGTGATCGCCCTGTTCGATGGGGACAACGCCGGGCTCAACGCCGCGGAGCGCTCGCTGGAGCACTTCCTGGAGGTGGGCATCGAGCCCCTGCACCTGGAGCTGCCCGACGGCAAGGACCCCGACGACTTCCTGCGCGACGAGGGCCCCGAGGCCTTTGAGACGGTGTTGAACAGCGCGCGTCCGCTGCTGGAGATGGTGCTGGCCCGCAAGGCGAAGCGCCAGGGGACCAGCTCGGCCGGACGCAAGCGCGCCGTGGACGAGGTCCTGCCCCTGCTCCGGCGCCTGCCGGACGTCCTCCAGTCCGACATGCTTCGCAAGGCCGCGGACCTGCTGGGGGTGCGCGAGGCCGTGCTGCGGGAGCTCATCGGTCGCCCCCGGCCGCGCCGCGCCGAGCCGCCCTCGGACCCGCACCGCGGCGCCCGATGGGTGGGCAACATCGAGCTGAACCACCTGCTGTGGCTGCTCGTGCACTTCCCGCAGCAGTCCGGCCCCCTGGTCTCCCAGGTCGACGACCCCTCCATCGTCACGGACCGGCCGGACGTGGGTTGGGTGATCCACCAACTCCTGGACGGGGCCGCGCTGACCACCATCCTCGACGAAGTCCGGGATCCCGATCTC
>JAUIJJ010000038.1 GCA_030431385.1 bacterium
TGAATCGAATGTATCCATCTCCGGTGTACTCGCCAAAGTCCGTTTCGATCTTCCAATCGTTCAGTCCTTCGGCGTTCGCTTCTGCCTCGATGACGATGATTCCGTCCTGTGCGCAATAGTCTGGCTGCGCGATACTGGCGAGAGGTAGCGAGACCGCAAAGGCGAGGAGAAGTGTGATCAATCTGTTCATGAGAAGCCCCTTCCAAAATTGTTGCGACGGCCATTCAACCCCGTGCGGTTGAAACACCGTCAAGAAAATGCGAACCCATTTGGAAGAAAAAAGACCCGGAGTTCAGGACAATACGCGCAACAGTTCCGGGAAACTACTTCTTTTTGCAGAGCGCAACGAGGGAAACGCCAACCGGCAGGTTGATGTATTTGAGGAGCCAAGCCTCCATATGAAGCATCCAAATCAAAGGCGAATTCAGGAACCAAGGGAGCGGAATCAGATGGGTGCGCGGTCGCGCTGATTGAATCGGATGACGCGATTGCCAGAACTTCTGTATCCGGCGAAACGTCACGATCGGCAGGTAGGTAAACGAGATTCCATAGGAATACTTGATCGGCTCGAACCCGGACTTTTCGAGCAACTCGCGAAACCCCGCCTTGCTGTATCGACGGAAGTGATGAAGCGCGATGTCGTGATCGCTCCAAAGACTTTGATGGGCCGGAACCGTCGCCATCAGGTAGCCGCCCTTGCGCAGGACTCGGCAAAACTCGCGCGCGAGTTGCTGATCGTTTTCGATGTGCTCCATCAGGTCGAGGGCGAGAACCAGATCCAGTGACTCGTCTTGGTAGGGAAGGTCAACCACGTCTGCTTGAACGAGTTTCTGCAAACCGCGCTGCTGGCAGAAACTAATGGCGAGGCGACTGAAATCCACGCCGAGGGGATCGTGCTGCTTGAGGCGATCCAGCATCAGCCCCGTGCCGCACCCGACGTCGAGCACCCGTCCGGCGCGGGGTTCTTCCGTCATGCCGCGCTTGAGCACCGACTCGATCATTCGCAGACGACCCTGGAACCACCAATAGTAGTCCTCGAACTCGTACATGCGCTCGTATTCTTCGACGTTCAAGGGCGGCCTTCCGCAGCAAAATGAGAGAGGCACCTCAGAGGAGGCGGCGGTTCCGCGCAACAGGAAAGCACGGCAGCAGCAGGCTTCGACTAGCGGAGGATCTCGTTGAGCGCAGTGCGCGCGTCGGTCTTCTCGTCGCGGATTTTCTTGATGATTAGCGCGTAAGTGTGATGGGAGCCGTCGCGCGATGGGAGGCTTCCCGGCACCACCACGGCCCGCGAGGGAATCTCGCCATGAAGAGTCTCGCCGTTCATCGCATTGTAGACTTTCGTCGACGCGCCGAGGTAGCAACCCATGGCAAGCACAGCGCCCTCACGAACGCGAACGCCTTCGGCAACTTCGCTGCGCGCGCCGATGAAGCAGTTGTCCTCGATGATGACAGGGGCAGCCTGAAGCGGTTCCAGCACGCCACCAATTCCGACTCCGCCGCTAATGTGGCAGTTCTCGCCAATCTGCGCGCAGCTGCCGATGGTCGACCAAGTATCCACCATCGTTCCGCTGCCTACGAAAGCGCCGATGTTGATGTAGCTCGGCATCAGAATACAACCGGGTGCGACGTGGGCGCCGTGGCGAACAGTGGCCGGAGGCACGACGCGAACGCCCTTCTCCGCCCAATCGCCCTGCACGTCGACTTTGTCGAAAAAGTGCAGTTCGCCAGATTCCATCGGACGCATCTGCGAGTAGCGAAAATGTAGAAGCACGCCCTTCTTCACCCACTCGTTGACCGTCCATGATCCATCTGCCGAAGGGGAAGCGGCGCGGAGCGCGCCGCTCGTCAGAAGCGCCAAAGTCTCAGAAACCGCCGCACGGGTCTCCGGCGTATCCAGCTTCTCGCTAAAGGCCGATTCGATTACGTTTTTAAGGTCTGGGTTTGTAGTCATGAGTCTCCTGATCGGTCGTGGGCGCGCTGTTCACTGAGTAACTTCTTCATCTAGGTTGCGCCGGGCTTTAGTCCGGCGGGGAGCGGGCAGAAAGGCGACTAGAGCGCGCTTTAGCGTGCTTCTGGTAGCAAGCCTGTTATGGATCAAGCACGCTGAAGCGCGCTGAGGGGCTTTCAATCCAATCTCGGATCACCCGCCTAAAGACGGGTGCAACGTAGATGCGGGCCGCACGGGAATTCAACGCATGTTTGATGAGTCTAGCGGCCTGCAACGAGCAGTTATTCTCACCGCTCGCCCCGAGACAAACTCCCTCAAACACGTCCTGACTCGAAGTAGGGAAGCCTTTGGTCGAGCACGCACCTGCTAGTCGCTCAGGTAGTTGAGCTTCGCCGGGTCTTCCCGGGGGAGGGCGATGTCGGGCGGGGTCGCGCAGCGTTGGAACAGGAGCGTCAGCGCGCGGATCGACTTTGCGAGATCCCAATTCACCTCGTCCCCGCTCATGCGCCAGGTCCAGTTGCCTTCCGCCTTGCCGGGGAAGTTCATTCGCGCTCCACTATCCAACCCGAGGAAGTCCTGCATCGGAATGATCGCAGTGTTCGCCGACGACATGAACGCCGCGCGGATCAAATCCCAATGGGGCTGCGAGCCGTCGGTCGCGAGGTAAACGCGCATGTGATGACGCTCTTCCGCCGAGGACGAATTTTGGTACCAGCCCACCGTCGTGTCGTTGTCGTGGGTGCCTGTGTAGACGACGCTGTTTCTGATGTGGTTGTGGACGTGGAAGTCGCTGTCGGCGTTCGGAATGAGCGGATCGAAGTTGTTCAACCCCCACGCAAACTGCATGATCTTCATGCCCGGCAGGTCGAGCTTGTCGCGCATCTCGATGACATCGGGTGTGATCTCGCCGAGATCCTCGGCAATAATCGGGAGGCTCTTGAAGCGACGCTTCATCGCCTTGAAGAAGTCCTCTCCCGGGCCGCGCCGCCACTTGCCCTTCACGGCAGTACGCTGCCCAAAAGGCACTGCCCAGAACCCCATGAAGCCGCGGAAGTGGTCGATGCGCACGACATCCACCTTGGTAAAGACGGCCTTCAGGCGCTGGACCCAAAACTTGTACTTCGACGCCTTCATCTTGTCCCAGTCGTAGAGCGGGTTTCCCCAGAGCTGGCCAGTCTCGCTGAAGTAGTCAGGCGGAACGCCCGCGACCTCAATCGGGAGGCCCTTCTTGTCCAGTTGGAAGAACTCGCGATTCGCCCAAGTGTCTGCGCTGTCGTAGGCGACGTAGATCGGCACGTCGCCGATTGTCTGGATGCCGCGGTCGTGGGCGGCCTGCTTGACGCGGTCCCACTGCTCAAAAAAGAGGAACTGGCAGAACTCGTGGAACTCGATCTCCCGCGCGCGGTCCTTGCGCAGCTTTGTCATGGCGGTGGCGTTGCGGTCGCGATACTTCGCCTCCCACTCGTTCCACGCGATGCCGTTGTGGATGTCCTTGCAGACGCGGAACTCGGCGTAGTCCTTCAGCCAGTAGGCGACCTCGGGCCTCTTGCGGAACGCGGCAAAACGAAGCGCCAACGCCTGCGGCTTGTTCTTGAGGAAACGATCGAAGACGTAGGAAAGCAGCTGAGTCTTCCATGCAATCACGGCGCCGTAATCTACACGATCAAAGGGAAGCGGCGGCGGAAGGATGTCTTCCTGGCGGGCGAGGCTGTCGGCCACGAGCGATTCCGGGCTGATCAACATCGGGTTGCCCGCGAAAGCCGAAAAGCACTGGTAGGGCGAATCGCCGAAGCTCGTCGGGCCGAGTGGCAGGAGCTGCCAATAGCCCAGCCCGGCATCGCGCATCCAATCAAGGAACCGGTGGCACTCGGGACCGAGGTCTCCGATGCCGAAGCGACCGGGCAGGGAAGTCGGGTGCAAAAGGACACCGGCGAGCCGACGTTCGAGGACCATTTGATACCACTCCTGAGGGGAAAACTAGGGGTTACCAGACCCGTTGAACGAAAAGGGGCACTCCCCATCAGGGGCAAAGCAATTCTCCCCCGCTGCGCCCCTGCGAGCGCTATCTCCTTACATCCGTTTTATTGGAACGGAACGCCGCCCACTACCACTGAGACCCCATCCTTTCGCGACGAGAGACCAAAACCAACTAAGAGCGATCACCGGTAATCTGGTCGCGCTGTGGATCGAAATGAATAATTGACGTCGGGTGTCGGCCTCAAGAACGTATCACAGGGATAGCTTTGATCAGGGAGAAAGAGAGCGAAATCATGAAGACAGCACTCCACAGCCTAATGGTGACACTGGTCATCTTGCTGGCCGCCACGGTCAGCGCACAAGCGCCACAGACCAAGAAGCAGATCAATTTCGTCTCTGTCGCGCAGGCGGCAGCAGCCCCGCTCGACAGCTACGTCTTCGTTCGCGCGAAGATTATCTCCGTTCTGCCACCCCGGCCAGACAGTACCCAGCCCTACTCCCTCTACATCTCCGACGCCTCCGGCAAACTGAGGGTGGTCATCTTTCAGGACACCTGGAACGCAATGGCCAGCACGGATTTCATCATTCCCGGATCGAGCGTCGATGTGTACGGTCAGGCGGGCGAATTCAAAGCCGTCAGGCAGCTCGCAGTCATGGCGCCCAACCACATCCGCATAACGCCCAACACGCGTATCGGCGGGCACATGGGACAGGGTGGCTCCTCCGCCTCCGGCTTCGTTCCGATCACAATCGGCGCGCTGAACATGACCCTCGTCGGCCAGCATGTGAGAGTCCGCGGGACAGTCAAAGAAATCACGCCTCCGCCAAAGGACACCTATCCAACCCGCGTCTACATCGCCGACCAGACCGGAATGGTTGAGGTCGTCTACTGGAGTCAGGTCGAAGAAAAGATCCCCGCCAACGAAAAGCCCAAGATCAACGAGCCCTGCGAAGTCAGCGGAATCGTCAACGAGTACCGCGGAAAGCTCCAGCTGCGCGTCGACGACCCCACATGGGTCTCAAAGAACTACCAACAGCGCGACGCCGCCGAGAAAGCCGAGCGCGAGAAAGAAAGCCAGACACCTCCCGACGACGGATTTGGCGTCGGAACGTAGATTTTCACTCCGAAGGCCTTGCAGTTCTTCGCGACTTTTTCCTAGGTTCTCCCTTCGATTCTTGAGGGGAGAATTTCTTTTTGGTGGGCAATTCGACACAGGCAGGCTGCCGCTCGTGAACGGCAAACTCCTTTGGCTTAACGGCGAGTGGATGCCTTTCTCCGATGGCACGATCTCCATCGAGGACCGGGGCTTCCAGTTCGGCGACGGGATCTACGAGGTCGTCGCGGCCTACGGCGGGCGGCCCTTTCTTCTGGCGGCGCACATGGACCGCATGGACGCCAGCGCGCACGAGCTCCGGCTGCGCAGTACGATCACCCGCGAAGAGCGCGAAGAGATCGTCTGCGAGCTGATCCGTCGCTTCGCTCAGGATCGCTGTATGGTCTACGGCCAGCTGACGCGTGGAGTCTCGACGCGCGGCCACGTGTTCCCCGCCGATGCGCCACCGACGGAGCTTTGGTACGTGCGCAGCCTCCCCACCTACCCCGACCGCTACTGGACCGACGGCGTGGCGACGATCACGCATCCCGACGAACGGTGGGCGCGCTGCAACATCAAGTCGACCAACCTGCTCGCGAACTGCATCGCCAAGCAGGCCGCAGCCGAAGCCGGCGCCTTTGAGGCGATTCTCCTTCAGCCTGGTAACCTCGTGACCGAGGCCTCGGCCGCGAACGTCTACGCGATGGTCAACGGCGTACTGCGCACGCATCCGCTCACAAACAGAATCCTCCCGGGGACGAAACGCGGCTTGATCATGGGCCTGTGCGAGGAACTCGGCATCGTCGTCGAGGAGCGAGCGCTGAAGCTCGAAGAGCTCTTCGCCGCAGAAGAAGTTTGGCTGAGCTCCACCACTGTCAATCTGGTCCCCGTCTCGAAGATCGACGGGAAGCAGCTCTCCGCCGCGCGCTGGCCGGTGCTCGAAAAACTGCTCGCCAGAATCAACGGGTTGATTCATTCGCAGGCTCCGGTCGACCGGTAATCGGAGGATTTCCTTTTGACCGGCTCCCTCTGCCGGGGGGAGTCTAACACACAATCATTCCGAGTGCGATCTGCGCTCCCCAGTCAGGTTGAAGTTCCATGGCAGCACGCGACGAATTTATGGGTTGGTTCAAGCGGCCGACTCCTCAATACATCAACATCACCGTTCCCACCGAGGAGAAAGCCGACAGGATTCCCAAGGACCTGTGGCATCGGTGTCGCGGCTGCGGAGCGATCACGCTGCGCAAGGACTTCATCGAGCAGATGTCCGTCTGCCCGAATTGCCAGCGCCACGAGCGCATGAGGGGCTGGGACAGAATCCGCTCGCTGGTTGATGAGAATTCCTTCGAAGAAATGAGCAGTGATCTCGTCGCCGACGATCCGCTCGAGTTCGAAGACAAGCGCAAGTACACCGACTACATCGAAGCAAGCCGCCGCAAAACGGGGCTCAACGATTCGCTCATCATGGGGCGGGGGGAGATGAGCGGAATTCCCGTTTCGATGGCGGTCATGGACTTCGCATTCATGGGCGGTTCGATGGGTTCGGTGCTGGGCGAAAAAGTCACCCGCGCGATGGAACTCGCGATCGAGGAAAACATCCCCTGCATCACGATCACCAGCACCGGCGGAGCGCGTATGCAGGAAGGCATTCTCTCCCTCATGCAGATGGCGAAGACGTCGATCCTCTGCGCCATGATGGAGGAAAAGGGCGTGCCGTTTATCAGCCTCCTCACCGACCCGAGCACTGCTGGCGTGATGGCGAGCTTCGCTTCCCTCGGTGACCTCATCATCGCCGAGCCCGGCGCTTACATCGGGTTTGCCGGGCGGCGCGTCATCGAGCAAACGATCAAGCAGCCGCTGCCGCCCAATTTCCAAACATCAGAATTCCAGCGCGAGCACGGCTTTGTCGACATGGTGGTGCCTCGCCACAAAATGCGATCAACCATTATCAAGTCGATCCGCATGATGCAAGGCCGCGAGCCGTGGCTCGAAGCCGACGACGATCACCTCATTGTCGAACCGGTTCCGGTTAAGGCTTAAGCGCCCGGCGGTACCAGTTCCTTCAGGTTTTTCAATAGGTACTGAAAGTCTTCTTCGCGGTGCGCGGCGCTGACCTGAATGCGCAGCCGCGCCGTGCCCTCCGGCACGACGGGGAACCCAAACCCTGTCACAAAGATGTTCCGTTCCAGCAACCGCTGACTCGCCTCGATCGCCGTCCGAGTTTCGCCAAGTATAATCGGAATAATCGCCGTCGGATGGTCCGCCACATCATAACCCGCCGATTTGAACAGCGCCTTTGCATACTGGCACAAATGGTGGAGACGCTTCACGCGCTCCGGCTCTTCCTTCAGAATTCGCACAGCCTGCAATGCGGAGCTGGCGACGGTCGGCGGAAGCGAGTTACTAAAGATCTGTGGCCGCGACTTCTGATTAAGTAAATCGATGATAGGCTTGCTGGCAGCAACGAAGCCGCCTGCCGCGCCACCGAGCGCTTTGCCGAGAGTACTCGTTAGTATATCAACCATGTGTTCGAGGTTAAACAACTCCGCCGTGCCGCGACCGGTCTCGCCGCAAACTCCCGTACCATGGGAATCATCCACCATCAGCTGCGCATCGTACTTCTCGCAAAGCGCAACAATGCCCGGAAGGTTTGCGACCGTGCCTTCCATCGAAAAAACGCCGTCGGTGATAACGAGCCGATGGCGCGCATCCTTCGTTTCCTCCAACGCTGCTTCCAAGTCGGCCATGTCGTTATGTTTGTAGATACGCCTACGTGCTTTCGACAAACGAATCGCATCAATGAGCGACGCGTGATTCAGTGCGTCGGTAATGATTGCATCGGGTGCTTCCATGAGCGTCGGAATCACGCCCTCGTTAGCGTTCCAACAGGCGACATAGCTGAGTGCCGCTTCCTGCCCGACGAGCGAGGCCAACTCGGCTTCGAGTTCATCATGAATCTCAAAGGTGCCACAAATGAAGCGAACACTCCCTGTGCCCGCGCCGTACTTGCGAAGCCCCTCATGCCCCGCCTCGATCACACGCGGATCATTGGCAAGGCCGAGATAGTTATTGGAAGAAAAGATATACAGATCGTCGCGGCCGCGCGTCTGCACCACGCGATCCTGAGGCGAGCTAAGAAACTGGAACGACTTCAAAGTCCCGCCCGCCCGCATGTCGTCGAGTTGCTGTTGCGCAAACGCCGTCAAAGAACTCACACCACTCATGATTCACTGACCTTTCAACGTGGTAACGCGAAGGTCGTTCAAGAATAGTTGCGGGGCAATGGGGAAAGGAGCGTTGATTTACAGTCTCAGTCTATCTCGATTGGCTTTAAGTCCCGAAAGTATTCATCATAGATCTCCCACTGAGCCTGAACAGTGGCCGTGCCTACGGTAGATTCGATAACACGAGTCAGCATCCTATCCCCGTCTTCACTCGCGGCGTAAATCTTAACCCCCTTGCTCAGTCCCACCTCGGCACCCATACTTAGTTTCACTTCGATCCCCGGCAGCCCCATTTCGTTTTCAATACCGGATCGCTCTTCGTAAGAAACGCGCGCGCCGACCACCGTTGGTGTATCTACCCATAACTGAAACTCTTGAGACACAGTCGAATCTGGGACCGAGAGAGTCTTTCCTGCGTAGAAACACCCCTCCGTTCGATTGTGCGTCGCCCCTGTTGCATATCCAATGTCTTGGTGATATCTAATCAATAGCGCTTCGGGTACAAGGACTGCATTTTTTTGTCTGGTAAAGAGACTGAGACTTGGAACCCTATTGTACGACTCGGATGTATCGGACAACTGATTTTCCAACACCAATCTGTTATCCTGGAGCTCAGCCGTACCAAAACCAACAACGATCCAGTGAAAGCAACCGGTAGATATCCAAACAAATCCAACATCCGGGTGTATCACCAGTGTTTCATTGGTCGTTGAACCTGTTTCCAGATGATAAACATCTGCCCAATATGGGGCATCGTCCTCTTGACACAACTCTACCAGTTCGGCGTTTAGTGCATCAAACAGATTGGGATTTACTCCATTCTTCTGAATGTCCTCATTCAAGGCTTTCCAAAACGCATCGTCAGTCATTTCCGGGAATTCATCGAGCGTCGGCTCCGCTGAGACAGTACCTACATTCAAGAATAGCAGAATGAAAGATATATATACTGTAATCCTCATTCCGGTACCTCTTCAGGAAGATCTTCGCCATACGTCGCCTCGAAGGGGTTCGGGACAGCCTCACCGAACGTCCCCCATGGGTTGGCGTTGGAGGCCCCGCGCTCCTTGAGGAACTTCATTGCAAGGTCTTCGTAGATACAAGCGGATACCCGAGCCACCGCGCGCCCCTCGGAAGACTCTATCACTGTCGCGATCTCGCGTCCGCACTCTTCGCACTCCACATAGACCTCCATGCCAACTTCCAGTCCAGACTCGCTCCCTTTGTCCAAGCTGACTTGTTGCTTCCAATCTATGTACTGTTCTGCGGAGGTCTCCAGCCGCTGTTCCTCCGGTATCACATTGGCCGACATCGTTGGCGTATCTTTCCAATGAGTGTACTTGGTTGGAATCGGCGAGTTCTCTAGTTCCAATCCGCGATCAAGGTAGAAGGCACCGGAAGGGCCGTACGCATCTTCGCCACTCTGTCCCAGATCCTGACAGTAGCGGAGCAATTGTTCATCTTCCACCAGCCAAGTGACATTCCCCCAATTCAGTAGATTGAATTCGATCGTATCGCGAGGGTCGGAAAACATGTTGGACGACACATGGTGTAGTATCAACCTCTCACCATCGAACTCAACCGGCCCGAACCCGACTATCTCGAAATGAAGGCAGCCATACTCTACCCAGAAAAAGCCAACATCAGGGTGGAGAAGCATCTCTCCACCTGGGGCCGAAAAGCTCGCCCCCTGGTAGACTCCAGCCCAGTAGTGTTCGCTGCTTGAGAGGGTGGCCTCCGACGCCTTTGCTATAAGCAGCCATTCTTTAATGTCCAGATTGCCGGGGACGTGAACCCACTCATCCACCGCTTCCCAAAACCCTTCTTCGGTTATCTCCGGGAATTCATCGAGCGTCGGCTCCGCGTGGAGCACGGCGGTACCGATGATTGTTAGCAGTAAACAAACCCCGAACACTCTGACATTCATTTTACGAACCCTTCTACGTGAACACCTTCTGCCACTTGGCTGAACTGGTGATTGCAACCTGTCAACTCGGAACACTCTGCATGTTCGTCGCTGGATGGTGATTGTGCCTACTCCATATCTCTATTGACCAGTCGGCCCTTAGCGCCCTTTCCTTGGTCTCGTTTGCACTCAATCGGAAAGGATCCAACATGGTTCGTTTGCTAGTAACGATGGTTTGTATTTTCGCGTTTGCCGGCTGCATTAAGCAGGATTACATGGGCGAGACTTATGCCCCCACGCAGAATGTGCTGGTATTTTATGACGAGTCGGAGATCGACATGTCCGAGTACCACGTCATGGGCTCAGACACCGCCACAGCCTCGGGTCGAACAGATAGCCAGAAGATCGTGGAGGAAATGCGGATGAAGGCGCGCGAGGTTGGCGCGGACGCGATGGTCGTCACTGGCGTCGAGAAGTACGCCTCCGGCAATACGTCGGGCGGCTACTACACTGAGCACGGCGATCACGACGACTCGCGCGGCCTGACGACAAACACGTCAACGACGCGTATGGAAAAGGCTGTTACGGCAAAGTTCCTGAAACGCAGGTAGTATCTGTCACGCCAAGAGGCGCGCATCTCGCATCAGGGGTGCGCGCCTTATGCTTTCTTCTCCGCCTCTTCCGGCGGGGCGTCTCCCATGACGACTCCGTGGCTGACGCCTTCCGCTTCCATTCTGCTGTGGACGGTTTGGAGGTCCTCCGCGACGCGTTCTGGCAGGTGGCGGATGACGCCCTCGGCAGCGACGCGCAGGGCGTTCATGATGGCTTTCGCGTTCGACGAACCGTGGCTAATGATGCAGATACCGTTCACGCCCATGAGCGGCGCTCCCCCGGCTTCGTCGTAATCGGTGCGGCGCTTGACCCGCCGGATCGCCGGATAGATCAGCGCGCCGCCGATGGTGGTCGGGATCGAGGCGCGGGCCTCGCGAGCGATCAGCTCGGTGATGGTTTTTGCCAAGCCCTCGGAAGTCTTCAGCACCACGTTCCCCACAAACCCATCACACACAATCACGTCGAATTCGCCGCCGAAGATGTCACGCCCCTCGGCGTTGCCGACAAAGTTCAGCCCCGTCTTCTTGAGGAGCTGGTGCGACTGGATGGTAAGCTCGTTGCCCTTGGACTCTTCCTCGCCGTTGCTGAGGAGGCCAATGCGGGGGTTGGCGCGGCCGAGCACCTCTCTCGCATAGGTCGACCCCATGATCGCGAAGTTGACGAGTTGGTGGGGCTTGCAATCCACCACGGCGCCGCTGTCGATCACGACGACTCGATCGTGGCGCGTGGGGAGGAGCGTCGCGATGGCGGGCTTTTTGATCGGAGGGATGGTGCGCCAGCTCAGGAGGCTGTGCGCGAGGACGGCTCCTGTATTGCCGGGCGAGACAATCGCGTCGGCCTCGCCGTCCTTCACCATCTTACACGCGATAGCGATGGCGCTGCGGCGCTTGCGCAGGGACTCGCTGGGCGAATCCGACATGGTGATGGTCTCGGTGGCGTCGACGACGGAGATGCGCGACTCCATCCCTTTCCTTGCCAGCTTTCGGGAAAGGAAGCGGCGGATATTGCGCTCCTTGCCAACGAGCGTGACGTGGAGGTTGAAGCGGCGGCAGGCTTCGAGCGCGCCTTCGACGCAGGGCCGAGGTCCGCGGTCACCGCCATCGCAATCAACGACAATCCTGATCATCGTGGGGACGCATTCCTGAAAAGGGGATTAAAAATACAACACCGCAAGGAACCATGGAGATTCCCTGCGGGGTTGGATGGGTACAAGACGAAAGGGAGCGGTCAGGCCTTCGACCGGTAAACGACTTTCTTGTATGTGCCACAGCTCGGGCAAACGCGGTGGCGCAGCTTGGGCTGGCCACACTCTTCGCAGGCCACTGTCGGGCTTGCGTGGAGCTTGATGTTGGCGCGGCGCTTTCTTGTGCGCGTCGGGCACTGCCTTCTTCTTGGAACTGCCATGTTTCTAATCCTCCAGGTCGAAAAGAGTGGGAAGGGTGGTGAGACGGGGGTGCCAAGTCAAGGCCGAAATCCACCGTTTTCAGGAAATCTCGCCCGCATCGCGTCCCGCTCGGGCTAATCGTCGTCGAGCCGCAGGACCGCCATGAAGGCTTCCTGGGGAATCTCGATGCGGCCAAACTGCTTCATGCGCTTTTTGCCCGCCTTCTGCTTCTCCAGAAGCTTGCGCTTTCTGGAGATATCGCCGCCGTAGCACTTCGCGGTCACGTCCTTGCGCATGGCGCTGACGGTCTCGCGGGCAACGATCTTGCCGCCGATGGCGGACTGAATCGCGACGGCGTAGAGCTGGCGCGGGATGATCTCTTTCAGCTTCTTGCAAAGCTGGCGCCCTTTGTACTCCGCGTCCTCGCGGTGGATAATCACCGAAAGCGCATCCACTGGCTCACCATTTACAAGCACGTCCATCTTCACGAGCTTCCCGCGACGGTAGCCGACGATCTCATAATCGAAGCTCGCGTAGCCGGACGTCACGGACTTCAGCCGATCGTGGAAGTCGGTCACCATCTCGTTGAGTGGAAACTCGTATTCAACGCTCACGCGCTTGGTGCTGAGGTAGTGCATGTGCTTCTGCACGCCCTTCTTTGCCTGACACAGCGTGAGCACGTTGCCGATGTAGTCACTGGGGAAGTAGATCGTGCACTTCACGTACGGCTCGAGGATCTCCTCAATGCGCTGCGGTTCTGGCATCTTCGACGGGTTCTCGACGCGTACCTGCTTACCATCGGTCATGGTAATCTGGTAGACAACGCTCGGCGCGGTGAACAGGAGGTCGAGGTTATATTCCCTCTCGAGGCGCTCCTGGATGATCTCCATGTGGAGCAAACCGAGGAACCCGCAGCGGAAGCCGAATCCGAGCGCGTCCGACGTCTCGCTCTCAACGTGGATCGACGCGTCGTTGAGTTGCAGCTTCTCGATGGATTCCTTGAGCGCCGGATACTCATCGGTGTTCACGGGATAGACGCCGGCGAAGACCACCGGGCGAGCTTCCTTGTAGCCGGGAAGCGGCTCCAAGGCCGGGTTCTTGAAGTGCGTGATCGTATCGCCGACTTTGGTTTCCTGTAGGGTCTTGATACCGGCGATGATATAGCCAACTTCGCCGGAGCCAAGCTGCTCGACGGGAACCTGAGCGGGGGTGAAGACACCAACCTCGGCGACTTCGTAGCGGCCCTCGCCGCGCATGGTCTTGATCCAGTCGCCCTTGCGAAGGGTTCCTTCCATGACGCGGACATAACAAACCACGCCTCTAAAATTATCGTAGTGAGAATCGAACATCAGCGCGCGGAGCGGTTTGTCCGCTTCGATCTTGGGCGGCGGAACCTGCTCGATGATCGCCTGATAGAGGTCCTCGCAGCCAACACCGGTCTTCGCAGAGACAAGCAAGGCGTCGTCGCCGTCGAGGCCGACGCTTTCGGTGATCTCCTCGCGGGCGTTATCGGGATCGGCGGCGGGCAGGTCGATCTTGTTGATGACGGGGATGATTTCAAGGTCGTGCTCGAGGGCAAGGTAGACGTTGGCGATGGTCTGCGCCTCGACGCCCTGGCTGGCGTCAACAACGAGGAGCGCGCCCTCGCACGCGGCCAGCGAGCGTGACACCTCGTAGGTAAAGTCAACGTGCCCGGGCGTATCGATCAGGTTGAGCTGATAGATTTCGCCGTCGCGGCCCTTGTGAAACATGCGGACGGCCTGCATCTTGATCGTGATGCCTCGCTCGCGCTCAAGGTCCATGCTGTCAAGCACCTGCGCCCGCATTTCACGCTGGGTGAGAGTTCCTGACATCTCAAGAAGGCGGTCGGCCAGCGTCGACTTGCCGTGGTCGATGTGGGCAATGATGCAGAAATTGCGGATCTTCGGGTCTGACAAATTCGGCCACCGTATCGTAAAAGCTCAGAATGCGCGGCGAGACACCCCTGCGCCGCAAGCGGGAGAACATGGATGCACGGTTCGCGCCACGTCAAGCGGGGCCGCACGGTCTGGGGAAAGGAACTTACTCGCTGGCGAGCCGCTGGCCCCACGCTTCGCCCAGCTCTGTGGAGAAATTGTGCGCTCCGTAGGGGCTCATGTGGTTCGCGTCGAAGTAGTATTCAGCAGGAAACTCTTCTTCGAGGCCGGTCAGGTCGAGGATGTTCTGCCCGGGGTGACCGTCGGTGAACTCGTGTAGCAACTCCCTCATGGCCTCGTGGCGAAATTGCGGCAACAGGTGCTCCTGCAACTCCGGCGTATAGGGCGGCAAGACCCACCAGACTTCGACATCATGCTCGATGGCCCAATCTCGAAGCTCCTCCATAAGCTCCACGGTGAGAACGAAAGGCTCGGGCGGATCGAGGCTGGAATCGATCATCAGCGCGGCCTGATTTTGCGCTTGAAGGTCGGGCAGGTCGCGGTAGGGGGCGAGCTTCATGATCGTCCGCGCCCAGCCATACATCGTGTCCTCCGCATCCAAAGAGCGCAGGCCGCGTATCCCCGCATCGACGTCAGGGTCCCATGGACGGAACTGGCCGCGCATCCGAATGAGCGCCGAGTGGTCGATCATCCACCGCTCCCAGACGGGCTTGCTGAGGCGTTCCTGTAGCAGCGGCATGCGCTCACGCCTCGCACCCCACGGATCGAACGGTACGAGCATGTACTCGAATGGCCACTGGTCGTAGTACCACTGGGCGAAGAAGATCATGTCGCTGTAGCGGATGCCGTAGAGCGCACCGTTGAAGCCGGTCCACTGCTCGCCAGTCTTCGCTTCCAACTCGGCCGAGACCAGATTGGTCGCGATGTTGGTGTGCGCGATCGACGACCCCATAACCAAGTAGCGAGCACCGGGCTCATCTGCGGGAAGGAACGCCTGCTGAAACACGTCCCGCTTCGAATCCATGTGCGTCATCGTGTACTTCACCGGCGGCTCGATAATGTCGAGGTCGATGACGGCCCGGGCGGCGAACTCTGCCACGACCACCACCAACAGCGCCACGACCCCTGCGAATTGCAGGAAATACCCCCAGTTGGCCGCAAGCGCCAACACCACGAAAGCCACGAAAATACCCATGGACACCCATTGCAGCGGCCCCCGCAGACGCGCTGTCAGCGCCGGGCGCGTGGCGTTCAGGGTGATCCCCAGGACCAGCGGCAGCACCAGCATGAACCCCACGGTGATGGCCACCGAGACCGGGTCGATATGG
>JAUIJJ010000392.1 GCA_030431385.1 bacterium
GAGCGTCGTGCCATTGCCGTTGATGATCAGGTCTTTGCCGATATAGCCGTGACCCGCGTAGGTGTCAGAACCGCTCAGATTGAGCACTCCCGTCGCACCATCGATGGCGTCCTGAAAATTGAGAACTGCGGCGAAGCCGCTGCTCGCGAGACAGACGCTGAATCCCAAAAAAGCGGTTTTGATGAGCTTGTTCATGAACGGTTCCTTGGCAATGTGAGCCGCGTGGAAGTTTGAATTCCCCCGGCTGAGTGGCCCTATCGCAACGATTCCGACGCAGAAGTGCAAGGGGGTAAAATGCCGGTTGGTTTTTTAGAGGCCCACCCCTACCGTTCCGAGAAGCGAATTCGGCAGAGAGAACCATGGAGCCTCAGTCAATTTCATCGATCATACATCTCGACATGGACAGCTTTTACGTCTCCGTGGAGCGGCTGCTGAACCCATCTCTCAACGGAAAGCCGGTGGCGGTCGGCGGCTCCCCCACTGGCCGTGGCGTTGTGGCATCTGCCAGCTACGAAGCCCGTGCTTACGGTGTCAGATCGGCGATGCCCATGGGCCACGCGCTGACACTTTGCCCGGAGCTTATCGTCGTACAGGGAACCTACTCGCGCTACGGCGATTACTCCAAACGAATCCGCGAAGTATTGGAGAGATTTACGCCCCTCGTTCAGATGGCAAGCCAGGATGAGGGATACCTCGATATCGGGGGCACCGAGCGACTGTGGGGCCCTCCTCTCGCTACTGGGCAGCGGATTCGCGACAGCATTCTCGCAGAGACCGAGCTGCCATGTTCGCTTGGAATCGCTTCCTCCAAGCTCGTCGCCAAGATTGCCAGCGCGCTTTGCAAGCCCAGAGGGCTGCTTTGGATTCCGCACGGCAGCGAGGAGCTTTTCCTCGCGCCGCTACCGGTCCGTAAGATGCCTGGCATCGGCCCCAAGGCATCAGAGCAGCTCGAAAGCCGTGGGCTGAAGACGCTCGGCGACATCGTCCGCACGGGGCCGGACAACATGGAGCGCATCTTCGGCTCCCATGGTCGGGAGTACTATGTCCGCGCCTTGGGGGGCGGATCCTCCACCGTGAAACCACACGAAACCGCCAAGTCCATCAGCGCAGAGGAAACGTTTGGTGAGGACACCACAGACCGTGAGTTCCTCGAATCGATCCTCGCCAACCTCGCAGAGAAAGTCGCGTCGCGGGTCCGCAAGGGTGGGTTCCACGCGGCCACCATATCCCTCAAATATCGGTACAAGGGTTTCGAGACGCACACTGCGGCGATGACGCTGCCCTCTCCCGTCAACGACGAGGTCGCGATGCTACAGGTACTCCGGGAGTTGCTAGAGTCGCGGCGAGAAATGGGGCGGCCGATTCGCCTGTTGGGAGTATGTGCGAGCGGCCTGATCACCGGAGCCTCGCAGGGCGACTTGTTCACCGCCGAGGACCACGAGCGGCGCGGGAAGCTCAATGCTGCCATTGACGCACTGCGCGACCGCCATGGCTATGGCGCGGTGCATCGCGCGTCGAGCGGTGGCAGGCACGAGGAAAAGAACGATCATCAATGGGGATAAGGCTAATTCAGACATCAGGCACGATACTTGGTCCCCCCTTTATACTGGAGAGGAGATCGGTGGATTTGGCGATGTCTGACAAGAACCCACAAAACCCTGTGTATCGAGTCGGCCCCTGGATCTTGGACGTCTGTCTGCCCAAGGCCGTGTGCGATCACTGTGGTACTGTGGTCTCGATCCGGGCTGGCAAATGCCCCGAATCGACGATCTGCCCTTCTTGCCGAAAGCCCGTCTCATTTCCCGACAGCGAAGACCCCGACGCGAACGATGACGTCTCGACAGAAAACCAATAACCGTTGAACAGGTGGACTCTATGATTTGGGTGGCCGTAATCTTAGGCGCTACGGCGCTGCTGCTTTCGCTCTACAATTTCCTGCGGGTCTCGCGGCTCCAGAATGACCTACGCTACGCTCACCGGAGCGCACGCACCAATGCGATTCAGGCCGACAAAGCCATCGAGGAATTGCGGGCCGAAGTCGCCAAACTCAAAGCAAGCGCCAAGCCGGCCAGCTCCGCCGGTTCTTGGTTCAGCCCTCGCATGACTATCCAAGACGCCCTCAAGCTACACCCGGGAGTGAAGGAAGTCCTCGCCAAGATGCACATCGGCGGCTGCTCCTCCTGCTCGGTAAGCGCGACGGAGACTCTCGCCGAAGCCGCAGAAGGCCATGGCGTCGATCTTGAGGAAATGTTGTCGGGGTTAAACTCGTTGATGAGCGACGAAAAACCCGCGCCCAAGAAAGACATGCTTCCTCCCGCCGAAGGCGGGCGAATCATGCTGGGCGCGGTTGGCCAACCGAATCAGTAACCCATCGCGCCGTCGATGGTCGTGATCGACCCGCTGATAAAGTCGCTCTCCGGCGAGGCAAGAAATACAGCAAGGCGCGCCACCTCGTCGGGGGTGCCTCGACGGCCGAAGGGAACCTTCGGCGTTAGAAGCTCGCGCTTGTGGATCACGTCGCTGTCCTCGCCAAGGGCGCTCGCCTGAAAAATCTCCGTCTCCACCGGACCCGGCGCGATCGCGTTGACGCGAATCTTCTTCTCCGCCAGTTCCTTCGCCATCACCTTCGTCAGGCAGTTCACCGCAGCCTTCGTCGCCTCATACACCCCCAAGCCTGTATCATGGCGGGAAACGATCGTTGAGCTGAAATTGATGATATTGGCGTATTTTCGCCCTTCCATGTAGGGGATTGCCGTCTTTGAAGTTAGCCAAGTC
>JAUIJJ010000039.1 GCA_030431385.1 bacterium
CCAACGACTTTATCTGACATTAAGATTCTCCTGGTTCGATTCGTTCATGGTGATTGTTAGTTCATCATCTCGACGGCTAGTGCGACCGCTCCCCCGCCACCAAGGCAGAGGCTGGCGATGCCGGTTTGCTTCTTCTCGCGCTGAAGCGTATAGAGAAGGGTCGTGAGGATGCGCGCACCGCTGGCCCCGATGGGGTGCCCCAGCGCGACAGCTCCGCCGCAAATGTTCACGCGGCTCGGATCAATGTCGAGCTCGCTGGAGCAGGCCATTGCCTGAACGCTGAAAGCTTCGTTAAGTTCGAAGAGGTCGACCTTCTCGTTGGTCAGGCCGGTCTTCTGACGCAGTTGTTTCACTGCTTCCACCGGTGCCATCATCACCCACTTTGGCTCGAGGTGGCCGGTGGTGTAGCCGACGATGCGGGCGAGGGGCTTGAGCCCGAGCGCGCGCGCCTTCTCGCCACTCATGACGACAAGCGCGGCCGCACCGTCGTTGAGCGACGGGGCGTTGCCTGCGGTGACTGTGCCATCCTTCTTGAACGCGGGACGCAGCTTACCGAGGACCTCAATGGAGGTGTCGCTGCGGGGGCTTTCGTCGGTGTCGATAACCGTCGTGCCCTTCCGCCCTTTGATCTCTACGGGGACGATCTCGTCCTTGAAGTGACCGGCGGAAATTGCTGCGACAGCCTTCTGATGGCTGTTGTAGGCGTACTCGTCCTGCGCCTCGCGCTTGATGTCGTATTTCTCGGCGACTAGCTCAGCAGTGTTTCCCATGTGGAAGTCCTCGAAGGAATCCCAAAGACCATCTTTAACAACAGAATCGACGGTCTCGAAATTGCCGAGCTTAACGCCGGTGCGGGAGTTCATGAGGAGGTGGGGAGCGTTGCTCATCGATTCGAAACCACCAGCCAGAATACAATCCGCGTCGCCTGCCTTGATGATCTGCGCGGCGAGGGAAACGGCGCGAAGGCCGGAGCCGCAGACCTTGTTAATCGTCGTCGCGCCGACGGATTCAGGGACGCCGCCGATGATCGCTGCTTGGCGCGCCGGGGATTGACCGACGCCAGCCTGCACGACGTTTCCGAGGATGACTTCCTCGATTACGTCGGCCCCGATTCCAGCCCGTGAGATGGCCTCGCGCACGGCGATGGCTCCGAGTTCGGGAGCGCGCAGCGGCATCAGTCCACCGAGGAACTTGCCGATCGGCGTCCGTGCCGCTGATACGATCACTACTTCTTTTTCTGCCATTGTTCTCTCCTAAAAACTATCGATGTTCGAACTTCGCGGCGCGTTTGCCGATGAAGGCGTCGAAGCCTTCCTTCATGTCGTGTAACTCGGAGACTTTTCCGAAGGTTTTGGTTTCGCGCTTGATGGCCTCGTCAGGGCCGATTGGCTCGGAGCCGACCGACTGCATCATCGCGCGGATCACTGGTGCGCTTTGCGCTGCGATCTTGGCGGCGACTTCGAGGCCAAACTCTTTGGCAGTTTTCCCCTCAGGTGCGATCAAGTCGACGAGGCCGAGCTCAAGCGCCCGGTTGGCGTCGATCGGTTCACCGGTCAGGAGCAGATTGAGCGCGTGAGCTTTGCCGATCAATTGAGGTAAGCGATACGTCGCCCCGAAACCGGGAATGATCCCGAGCTTGATCTCGGGCTGGCCGAACTTGGCAGTCGAATCCGCGATGCGTATGTGAGCGCCCATGGCGAGCTCGTTGCCGCCTCCGAGACAGAATCCGCTGACGCATGCGATGTAGGGAATCGAAGCGACTTCCATCGCGCGAAACGCCCGCTGACCCATCATCGAAAACTCTTCGACTTCGTCGGGGCCGTCTTCGGCGCGGGTGCGGATTTCCTTGATGTCAGCGCCTGCGGCGAAGTTCTTACCCGCGCCAGTGAGTACGGCCACGCGGACAGAGTCGTCGTTTCCAACCCTCCCGACGGCGTTATGAAGCTCGTGGAGGAGCTCATAGTTGAGCGCGTTCACGGGCGGGCGATTCACCTCGATCTTGGCGATACCGTCCGCGATGTCCACTGTCACAAATGTGTATTTCATGTGCGGGCCTCTTCTCTTTTCATCGAATCAAACTTGGAATACTCCGGTGTTAAAGGACTCGGCGAGTGGAGCTTCATTTGCTGACTTTACAAGGCGGGAAATCAGGTCGCGTGTTTCGCGGGGGTCGATGATTCCATCGATCCACAGCCGCGACGCCGCGTGGTAGGGAGACGAATGGTCCTCGTAGTGCTTGCGCGTCTTTTCGAGGAACTCTTGCTCCTCATCGGGCGTCATTGGGTTCTTCTTGCGGCGCTGCTTTTCGAGGGAGAGGAGCGTCTTCCCAGCCTGCTCGCCACCCATCACAGAGATCCGCGCCGTCGGCCAGGCGTAGGTAAATCGAGGGCCATAGGCGCGCCCGCAGAGAGCGTAGTTGCCCGCACCGTTGGAGTTGCCGACGACGATGGTGATCTGCGGGACACGAGAATTGGAGACAGCATTTACCAACTTCGCGCCGTCTTTGATGATGCCGCCGCGCTCGGAACGGGTTCCGACCATGAAGCCGGTGACGTCTTGAAGATAGACGATCGGCAAGCCCTTCTGATTGCAGTTGAGGATGAAGCGGGCGGCTTTGTCTGCGCCGTCGCTATAGATCACGCCACCGATCTGGACTTCGCCGGTTCCGCTTCGCACGAGGTTGCGCTGGTTGGCCACGATTCCCACGTGCCAACCGTCGATCCGAGCGGTGCCGCACACGAGCGACTGGCCGTACTCTTCCTTGTACTCTAGAAATGAATCCTCGTCGATGATGCAGTCGAGGAGTTGTCGGCTGTCGTAGGCAGCCTGGCGGGATGCTGGGAAAATTTTGAGGATGTCCTCTGCGGGACGCTTCGGCATTTTCCAAGGATCGCGTAGAAAGTCTGCGGATTTACGGCGCCAGCTTCTGGCGATGTCGCGCGCTGTCGTGAGTGCTTCCTGCTCGGTGCCTGCGTTGTAGTCACCGGTGCCGCTGACCTGACAGTGCATATCCGCCCCGCCAAGGGACTCGGCATCGACCTTCTCGCCGATTGCTGCTTCTACCAAGAACGGGCCTGCCAAGAAGACGTTGCCGGCGCCATTGACGATGATCAACTCGTCGGACAGCACCGGAAGGTAAGCACCGCCAGCGACGCATGGACCCATGACGACGGCGACTTGAGGGATGCCTCGGGCGGACATGATTGAGTTGTTATAGAAGATGCGCCCGGCGTGCTCTTTGTCCGGAAAAATCTCCTCTTGGAGAGGAAGGAAAACGCCTGCGGAGTCGACGAGGTAAATCGTCGGGAGGTGATTCTCCATGGCGATTTCTTGCGCCCGCAGCATTTTCTTGATGGTCATCGGGAACCACGCGCCAGCCTTCACCATCGAGTCGTTGGCGAGCACCATGGTGGGCTTTTGGTGAACCAGCCCGATCACCGCGCGGCATCCAGCGGAGTGAATTCCCCCGCCGAATTCCTGATACATATCCTCGGCGGCGAAGGCGCCGACTTCCACGCGCCAGCTTCCCTGGTCGAACAGCAGGTCGAGGCGCTCGGCGATGGAGAGCTTTTCCTTACCGTGCTGCCGCTCCAGTTGCTCCTCGGTAAAGGGCATGGAGTTTTTGGCGAGCCGGGACGCCAGTTCCGCACAAGCGGATGCGAGGTCGGTTGGTTTTTTTTCGGCGGTGGTCGTCATTCCAGTATTGTTCCGTCGAACTTTCCGTGGTGTTAGGCGTTGTTGCCGGTCTTGGTTTTTTTCAGGCCTTGGGCGAGCGCTTCCGCGACATCCATGACCTTCACGTCACGACTCTCGCCGGCGACGACCTTCGCGCCGTCGCTGAGCATCGTCTTGCAGAACGGGCAGCTCGTCAAAATCGTATCCGCGCCGTCCTTAAGGAGTTCTTCGGCGCGTTCGGCGTTTACGTTCTTGTCGCCGAGATGTTCTTCCATCCACATGCGCCCGCCACCGGCACCGCAGCAGAATGTCTTCTCGCCGCAACGCTTCGGCTCGCTCGCGGCGACATTGCCAAGAGCGGCCTTCGCGACGTTGCGCGGCTCGTCAGTAACCTTGTTGTGGCGGGCAAGGTAGCAGGAGTCGTGAAGGATCGCCTTGGCGTCGATTCCTGGAATGCCTTCCAGCCGCTTATCCTCGAGTAACTCGGAAATGAGCTGGGTGTGGTGGATGACTTCGTAGTCGAGCGAGCCGTCCAGCTTACGGTAATCTTTGTTAAACGACTGGAAACAGTGCGGGCATTGAGTGACGATCTTCTTCACGCCCGCTTCTTTGATGACCTCGATGTTCTGCTGGGCGAGAATCTGGTAGAGGTACTCGTTGCCGATGCGCAGCGCCGGGTCGCCGGTGCAGCTTTCCATCGGGCCGAGAACGGCGAACTTCACGCCAGCTTTCTGAATGAGGAGTGCCACGGACTTGGTGATTGGAAGTGAGCGTGCATCGAGCGCTCCGGCGCAGCCGACCCAAAACAGATACTCCGCGTCTTCGGAACCTTCCTCGCCCCAAATGGGAACGATGAGGTCCTCTTCCTCGGCGATTTCTTCGATCCACTTGCTGCGGTCGTCTGGCGGCTTGCCCCACGGATTTCCCTGCTGCTCCATATTGTTGAACGCGTTTTGAACTTCCTCGGGGAACTCCGATTCCATGAGCACGAGTCCGCGGCGCATCTGAACGATCTTGTCGACCTGCTCGATCATCACCGGGCATTCCTGCTCGCAGGCGCCACAGGTCGTGCAGCTCCAAAGCTCGTCTTGGGAAATGATCCCTCCGACGAGGCGTTTCGTGGGGTCTTCGTCGGACGTGTTCTCCGCTCCCCCAGCAGCATCGTAGGCCAGCCAGGCTTCCTTGATGTCGTTGATGATCTTTTTGGGGCTGAGGGGCTTGCCTGTGATGTTCGCGGGGCACACATCGGTGCAGCGCCCGCACTCGACACACGCGTCGGCGTCGCGCAGGTGGGTGTTGATGAACTGGTCGACCGTGAGGACGCCGAACTCTTCGGCTTCCTCGATATCGACGATCGGGCGCGGCGTGGAGACCGGAATCTCGCGGGCCAACCAGATCGTCGCCATCGAGGTGAAGATGTGCGCCATGGCGGTCTGCCCGAACATCCCGAGCCACACAAGCGTCAGCGCGAGGTGGAACCACCAGAAGAACAAGTGCAGCCCCTCGGCGATGCCGCCGGTGGGAATAACCTGCGCAAACACGTTTCCGACTGGGCTGGCGTAGACCTCGTGGTCGGGGAAGCCGGTGCCACTAATGCGGCAGGCTTCCAGGATGAATCCCTGAACCAGTAGCACGAGGAACACCCAGATATGCGGCGTCCAAGTGAGCATTCGCTTTGTGAGCGTTTCGGGCTTGGTGACGTAGCGGCGGTAGAGCGCGAAACAGCAGGCTGCGATTCCACCAAGTCCTGCCAGGTCCAGCACGATCGAGTAGGCCACGTAGAATGCACCGTCGAAGAAGTACCAATCGAACAGCGGCGTCGCGAGATCGGTCTGGATGGCAACGATGACGGTGCCGATAAAGAGGAGCACGAAGCTCCAGAAGATCATGACGTGAGAGTAACCGCCCTGCTTGCGGCGGCGGATGCGTTTTTGGGCGAAGACCTGAACAAGGGTGCGCTTCGTACGCGACCACCACTCATCGCGGGGCGGAAGCTCGACGCCATCGCCCATTCGCTGCCACCGCTGCCACCTCTGCCAAAGGCCATAGGCGATGATGGCAAAGGGCACGAGCCCGAGAATTACAATCACCAACCCCCGAAACGGGATGTCGATGTTCCAATAGATTTCCCGGGTTACGGCGGCCGCCAGCGTGTGCATGAGGTCCTCGCGATTGGTGGTTTAGCTCTTGCCGAGAACCTTCTTGAATTCCTCGGTCAGGATCGGCACGACCTCATGAAGGTCGCCCACAATTCCGAAGTGCGCCAGTTGAAAAATCGGTGCTCCCGGATCGGTGTTGATGGCGACGATACATTTCGAGGTGCGCATGCCAGCCTGGTGCTGGATCGCGCCGCTGATTCCGCAGGCGATGTAGAGGCCGGGGCTGACCGTCTTTCCAGTCTGGCCGACCTGATGGTCGGGGTCGATATAGTCGGCGTGGACGGCAGCGCGGGAAGCACCCAGCGCGGCGCCGAGCACCTTGCAAAGTTCACGCAGCGGCTTGTAGCCCTCAGAACCGCCGACGCCCATTCCGCCGGAGACGATGATGTCAGCCTCGGTCAGTTCGACGTCGCCGTCCTCGGTGGCCTTCTTGACGATGTCCTTCACGATGCTCTTGAGATCGGCTGGCGTGTTGGGTGTGAGCTCGACAACCTGTGCGCTGGCGCCGGACGCCATCTCAGGCGTCGGGAACGCGTTCGGTCGAAGTGTGGCGACGGCGGAGTTGGAGAGGATCTCGACGCGCTCGAGCGCCTTGCCGGCGTAGATCGGACGCTTGAAGATCGGCTTTCCATCTTCCACGGTAAGGCCCGTGACTTCGGACATGTATGCGCCATTGAGGTGCGCGGCGAGCCGCGGGCCGACGTCCGCACCGAGGTCCGAATGGCTCATCAGCACGACCGCGTCGCCACCGATGGTGTCCGAGAGGACTTTCGCGACGGACTCTGCATTATGATCCGAGGCGTTTGGCAGGGCGATGAACTCGACGTTTTTCGCGCCGGCGGCTGCGGCTTGATCGCCGCCGTGTTCCTTGCTCTCGCCGATGACGATGCAGCGAAAGTCGCCGCCGCTCAATTCGTTCGCGGCGTGGATCGTCTGGAGAGAACCCTTTCGGACTTCGCCGCTCACTTCTTCTGCGATTACTACAAGCTTTCCGGGAAAAGCCATGTGATCATTCCTTTGGCGTTAGTTGCGTCATGCAAGATCGCCCGCCTGCGCGGGCGATCGATTTATGTATTCGGAGGCGACGCGTCCAGCTAGTGGACGATCTTTTCCTCATTCACGAGCACGTCGACGAGCTTGCGTGCTGCTGCGTCGTTCTCGCCTTCCAGCATCCGAACGGGACCGCGCTCGGGGGGGAGCTCGTACTTCACCGTGCGGCGGGTCTGCGCGGCTCCGCTGAGCACGTCGGCCAAAGCCACGGTGTCGATGGGCTTTTTCTTCGCCTTCATGATGTTGGGAAGCGATGCAAAACGGGGCTTGTTGAGGCTCTTGTCGGCAGAAACGATCACGGGGCATTCGGCTTCAACGTGGACGATGTTGCCGTCTGCAACGCGCTCGACGGTGACCTTGTTGCCTTCGACATCGACCTTTGCCGCTACGTGCAACAGCGGAATTCCCAAGCGCGCTGCGACGCGGCCAGGGACTTCGCCGAGGCCGGTGTCGACGGCCAGCTTGCCGCACAACACGAGGTCGTACTCCATCTTCTGAAGCTGATTCGCGAGGGCTTCGGCGACCTGAGACTGGTCGATCTCTTCGCTGCCGACATCGATGAGAACTGCCTGGTCCGCACCCATGGCGAGACCGCGGCGAATCGTCTCAAGCCACTTGTCGGTTCCGACAGAGAGGAGCGTGACTTCGGAGGCCTTGCCGGCTTCCTTGAGCTTCACGGCCTCTTCAATGCCGAATTCGTCGTAGGGATTGATAATCGGTTTGGAACGGGCATCACCGGGCTTACCGGTATCAAGAATCGAAATCTTGGCTTCCGTCGGGAGTGTTTGTTTCAGCAAACAAACGATTTTGAGGGACATTGCTCACCTTGTATCATTGAGGATTTGCTTGGCGATAATCAGGCGCTGCACCTCGCTGGTGCCTTCGCCAATTGTTAGGAGCTTGGAATCGCGCCAGAACTTCTCCACGAGAAAGTCCTTCGTATAGCCGTAGCCGCCGTGAATCTGAATCGCCTCTTCGGCTGCTTTGACGCAGATTTCCGATGCGAAGAGCTTCGCCATGGCGGCGCTAACTCCAGCGCGGCCTTCCTTCTCCTTCACGTCCGCCGCGTTCATCACCATCAAACGCGCCGCGTGAATGTGTGTCTGCATATCCGCCAGTTTGAACTGGATTGCCTGAAACTGGGCAATTGGCTTGCCAAACTGCTTTCTATCGTGGGCGTAGCGGAGCGAATGATCGAGAGCTCCTTGCGCGAGGCCAACGGAAAGTGACGCGATTCCGATCCGGCCGCCGTCGAGAACCGCGAGCGCACCCTTGCCGCCCTGATGCACCTCGCCGAGGAGGTTCTCCTCGGGTACAAGGCAATCCTTGAACACCAAATCGCCGGTGTCGCTGGCGCACATGCCGAGCTTGTCTTCGGTCTTCCCCGACTCGAAGCCTGTCATGCCTCGCTCGACGATAAACGCGCTAACGCCATTGTGGCCACCTTCGGGGGTGGTCTTTGCCATGACGACGGCAGTATCGCAGAAGCTGGCGTGCGTGATCAAGGACTTGCGACCATTGAGCAGCCAGCCGCCGTTGACTTTCTCAGCCTTGGTTTCCGTCGCAAAGCTATCGCAGCCGGCGTTGGGTTCGGTCAGCCCCCAAGAGCCAACTTTTTCACCGCTGCAGAGCGCGGGAAGGTACTTCATCCGCTGCTCTTCGGTGCCAAACTTGTAGATGTGTCCGATCGGAAGAGAGTTCGTCGCGCCAACGCTGAGAGCGACGCCGGGGCAGACGCGGGCGATTTCTTCCACCACCCAAGCGAGCTCGCGGTGAGACATCGCGCTGCCGCCGTACTGCTCGGGAATCGTAACGCCCAGCAGGCCAAGCTCGCCGAACTGGCGGAACAACTCCGCCGGAAGGCGCTTGAGCTCTTCCAACTCACGAATCTGAGGGGCAACCTCGCCTTCCATGAAATCGCGCACCATCTCGCGGAGCTGACGCTCGTCGACGGATTGTTCCGGTGCGGGTGCTTGTTCGATGCTCATGGGGCCAGCCTTGATCTTTTCCGCTCCAATAATCGGAGCAAAAAAGGCGGTGATTCGCGGAGGTGTGAATGGGCTTGAGGGCGAGTTTGGTGTTCCAGAGCCATCACTCGGCTCCGCTCGCCACGGTCCACTTACATAACCCCGTCTTGCAGCCGACTTTCTTGTGGGTCGCTGGGCTGGTCAAGGGGATTCAATATATTGAACGCAATTGTCAACGGGCTGCTCGCAAGGCTTGACCGGTCCACAGGCACGACCCTAAACTGCGCCCGTATCAGGCAATCCAGTCGTGACAGCCCTCGCCCGAATTTGGGCGATATTTTCCAGCCGAGGGTATCCAGCTCGCGACGAATATGACAGAAGAGAACGGACGATGAGCACAGGTAACCTGACGAACGACAAGGGGGCAGCTTGCCCGGCGGGCGGAAACTTCCTCTTCAACTCTCCCGGCGGCGAGAATGTCTTCGGCCCGGAAGGGCTTTCCGGGGAGACCCGCGAAATGGCCGCCTCTGTCCGAGCGTTCATTGAGGAAGAGGTCGTTACCAAGTGGGAAGAGCTCGACAAGATGGAGGATGGCGTCGCCACGACGCTGCTTCGTCAGTTCGGTGATCTCGGTTTTTTCACGATGGAAATCCCTGAGTCGCTCGGGGGCATGGGCCTGCCCGTTGCCGACATGTTGCCGATGCTGGAACAGCTTGGCAGATGCGGCGGCTTCGGGGTCGCCTGTATGGTTCACCAGGGAATCGGCTCGCAGCCCATCGTGTTCGTCGGCACCGATGAAATGTGCGAGACGATCCTCCCCAAAGCAATGTCCGCAGAGAGCATCTGCGCCTACGCTTTGACGGAACCGGGTTTTGGTTCGGATGCGCTTTCGGGCCAGACGACCGCTGTGCTCGACGAGGCCGCACAGGAGTGGGTGCTCAACGGCAGCAAGCAGTGGATCACCAACGCCTCTTGGGCTGAGTACTTCTGCGTATTCGCCCAAGTCGAAGGGGACAAGTTTACCGCGTTTCTCGTCGAGCGTGGAACTCCGGGCTTCGAAGTTCTCGCTGAAGAAGAGAAAATGGGGATCAAGGGTTCGTCCACCTGCGCCCTGCGCCTCAAGAATGTGAGAATCCCGACCAAAAATCGTATGGGCGACATCGGTCGCGGCCACAAAATCGCCCTCAACATGCTGAACCTGGGAAGGCTGAAGCTCGGCACGACGATGATCGGTGCCATGAAACAACTGATCGCCCACACGATTCAGTACACAAGCGAGCGCCACCAATTCGGCAAGCCCATCAACAGCTTTGGAATGATCCGTAAGAAGATCGCCGAGATGGCCGCCGTGACATTTGCGGGGGAGGCGATGGCCTACCGGACTGCCTCGCTCATCGACAACCACATGGCAAGCCACCTCAATGATGGCAACGGCCGGGGACAGAAGCTCGTTTCCGCGGACGAGTACTCGATCGAGTGCAGCGCGTGTAAGGTCTACCTCACCGAAGCGGCCGCGCTGTGTGCGGACCACGCAGTGCAGGCTTACGGCGGCTACGGCTTCTCCGAGGAATACCCGGTCGCGCGCTTCTACCGCGACGTCCGCGTGTCGCGCATCTACGAGGGCTCGAACGAGATCAACCGCCTTCATACCGTGAATACGCTGAAGCGCCGCTTGTTTGCTGAAGGCAGCGCGCTCCGCGAGGCGTTCGATTCGTCTGAGCCGGGCGGCGAGGGCTTGGCGATTCCGCTCGGCCGCGCCAAGGCAATCTTCAGCCAACTGCTGAGAGCTCTCACGGAGAATGACAATCCCGCCAAGACCAGATTCGAGCAGGACGTGATTCAGGGCCTCGCGGATTCGGTGATTCAGCTCTACGCGGCCGAGAGCGCGGTTCTCCGCGCGTGTGCTGTCAGCGGGCCTGACGCGCCGCTCGCCGGGCATCTCGCCGCGCTGGCCGTGACCAAAGCTCTCTGTGTCGTGCGCGACAACGCCGTCGCGGTGAGCGGTGCGAGCAACATTGCTCCGGCTTCGTGGATCCCCGACGGCGAGACCATCGGCGAGATTGTACACTTTCTCGGCAGCCAGTATGAGCACGAGCGCGCCGTTGCGGAAGCGATTCTGGAAAACGGTTCCGAGTGGCCGAGTTTCGAATAGACTGAAGATCAGAAAGAGTACCCGCCATGACGACCCCCTCACCCAAACGCCACTACCGTGCTGTGACTGCGGTCGCACTGTGCGACGGCCATGACGCGGCGATTGTCGCGGTCAACCGAGCGCTACGGCACAAGGGCTTCGAAGTCATCTATCTCGGCTTTCACAAGTCGCCGCGCCAGATCGTCCGCGCGGCAATTCAGGAAGACGCCGATGTCATCGGGATCAGTTCCTATAACGGCGGGCATCTCGAATTCATCGAAGACCTCACGAGAGTTCTCAAAGAATACGGTAAGAAGATTCCTGTCGTTATCGGGGGCGGTGGCACGATCACCGCTGAGGACGAACCGCTTCTCGTCGAGCGCGGTGCGGCGCGGGTTTACTCCCCCGGCATGACGCTTGATGCCGTGGCGGAGGACGTCATGCAGCTTTGCCGCGACACCCAGCGCGAGCGCGGTACGCTCGCTGAGTTGGGCCCCGCCGCAGTGACTGGCGATAACACCGCTTTGGGAGAGTGCCTGACGAGGATCGAGAGCGGTGAGAAGGCCCCAGTCGGCATCCGCGAATCGACCGCTCCTTTCGTCGTCGGGCTTTGCGGGCCTGGCGGCGCCGGTAAGAGCACGCTCCTCGACGAGATTGTCATGCGCTTCACCGCTGAGAATGACGGCGTCCCGGCGGTGCTCTGCTCAGACCCGAGCAACAGTGGCTCTCGTGCGCAGAACGACGGCATCCCCGGAGCACTCCTAGGCGACCGGATACGGCTCCTGTGCTCCGATGACGAAAGTGTTTTCGTGCGTTCGCTGGCGACCCGCCAGCATCACGGTGGAATCGCTGGTGCGGTCGAGGAAATGCTCAAGCTGCTGCGCCAAGGCGACCATCCAATTGTCTTCGTTGAAAGCGCCGGAATCGGACAAAGCGACGACCCGTTCGGCGCGCTCGTGGACTTGACGATTCTGGTAATGACCCCGGAGTTTGGAAGCCAGCTTCAACTAGAAAAAATGGTGATGCTCGAGCTCGCCGATATTGTGGTCCTTAACAAGTCTGACCAACCGAGTTCGAAAGCAGCATTCAGTCAAATCCGTTCGAAGGTCCGTTCGATGGAGTACGACGGGCACAAAGCAGGTCTGCACCTCGTGAGCGCTGCATCGCATCGCGACAAGGGAGTGGATCAGCTGTATCAAGAGATCATGAGCCGGATGCAAGAGCGGCAGAATTCAGAAGCTGGAGCTAACGCTTAGAGTCAGGGCTGCTGATTCTATACCCGTAGCTCACCGGTGGATACAAACGAACAGGCTTCTGTAGTTAGCTATCCCGTGAAACTCCGCTGAGTTGAACTCGCCAGCGCGATCAAACCCCATCGAAGAGTGAAATGCGAGAGAGCCCGAATTGCAGCGAGGCTCGACTGCAACAAAGGCACAGGGCATCGTGCCTGTGTGCATCTTGATAAGCCAATCGTAAAAGGATCGACCAATCCCACGACCAGTGTATGCTGGGTCGACTGCCACTTGTTCGATATATAGAGGGCGGCCTTCCAGGAATCGCTTTTTCTCGGTGGGACTAAACCAGCGGATCTCTTCCAGAAGTTCAGGGTTCAAACTGTCTTTCACCCAGGCGAAAGCGACGATGTTGCTGGCAATTCGTGCGACATAGAAGCGTCCTTGGTTGCTATCTGCGTTTCCGTCGAACTCGAAACCGGCAAGATCGTGAAGGAGGAACTCTGAACCATGATTGGACGTGACATAGTGCGAGTTGATTTGCAACACGGCTTCCCAGTCGCTTGTCTTGGCAGGTGAAAACTCGACTGTTGAGCGTGAGCGAAGCTCGCCGAAGCACAGCTTCCTCACCAGCGAGGCGTAGAAGATAATGGTCAGGCCTGCAACGTAAGGTGGGAACAAATCTAACAAATAGGTCACGGCCAATAAACCGACCAGATAAATCCCGATGCCCATTAACTTCTGCGCGATCCACCTCTTTCGCAATCGCAGGGTCTGCCCGGGGTGTTCCGCGATGTGCACACCAACCCACACCAGATCGAGGACGCCTAGGAAGAGAAAGTTGAATGCCAACCCCAGCGGATCATCATGATGTACGAACAAGAAAACCAAGGTGACAAGCATCGAAAAATCAACAGCGAATTCCTTGGGAGAACCGATGAAGTGATCTTCAATGTAGGACTCCCAATCCCACCAATACAGCGCGACAATGATCGTTACAAAGATTGCCATCAAGATGGCAAACCAGTTTGCAACAGCCAAATCAATTGTCAGGATAATGCTACCGATCCCGATACCAATCAGGATGGCATAGAGCTCGTTTACAAAGGCGGAGATGAACTTCGTATCAGCGGAGTCTCGTTGGTTTGTCAGAGCTTGTTACCTCACTATTGGATCGTACATCGTGAACGGCACATTCACATATGCTAGATTCCATCGAAGAAGTCGATCAACCCTGTTTCCAGTGAATACTCCGCGCCGACGATCTTGAGACCATTGGTCACGACGAGTTCTTCCAATATCTGCGAGCCATGCCGCAGGTGATCAGCAGAGGCGCGGATGTTGGCGCGCACGGCTTGGCACATCAACTGGTTCCTGTCGTTACGAAGCTCCGTATTCATTAGTGACTCGACCGATGGGCGGATCCGATCTACAATGGAGGTCAAATTAGGTGAGCGCAGTTCCTGCGGCTGTTCGAGTTCCTTGATCGTGGCATCGACTGCGCCGCAATTGGAGTGGCCAAGTACGACAACGAGCCGCGTCTCAAAGAGCGCGGCTGCGTATTCGACGCTTCCCACCTGGGACGGCGCGACGACGTTCCCGGCGACGCGAATCACAAACAAATCGCCGACGCTCTGGTCGAAGATGATTTCGGCCGGCACCCTCGAATCGGAACACCCGAGAATGATCGCGAACGGGAGTTGCCCGGAGACAAGTTCCCGTCGCCGGGCGTGATCGGTGAGCGCGCAGCTGCCCGGTTCGTCCGAGGCGTATCGCTTGTTACCTTCCTTGAGTCTTTCGAGTGCTTCTTCTGCTGAGATCATTTTGCTCTCCTTTTGTCTGCGGCTTGCAGATTGATCCATCGATTGGGAATTGAATAGCGGAATTCGAGAACGCCTAGCCCCTCTGAAAGATCCAGCCTTTTCGGAAAAAGTAGTAAAGCAATACCAATGAAACCGATAGCATGAACCCAAGCGCGGCTGGGTAGCCGAGATAGAAAGAGAGTTCCGGCATGTTATATGGCGAGACTTCAGGGTCAAAGTTCATACCATAGAGCGCGGCGATGAAGTTGAGTGGAATAAAGATCGCCGCGAACACGGTGAGAACTTTCATCACTTCGTTCATGCGGTTGTCCTGATAGGCTGGATAAAGATTGGCGAGGTCCATTGAGAGCTCGCGATTGAGATCGATCAGCTCGACGATTCGCGTCACGTGATCAATCGCGTCGCGGAGGTGGATGCGTGTCTCATCCTTGACGAGACCCATGGAATCGTTTCGCAGATTTTCGAGCACTATGCGCAATGGTTCGATCGCACGTCGCAGCATCCTGAGGTGGCTTTTCATTTCGTAGAGCTCCCCGATGTTCACACGCGAGAGAGCGTTGAAAATCTCTACTTCCAGTGCGTCGAGAATTTCTGTGTCATCGTCGAGGACCGGGAAGTATTCATCGATAAGTGCATCGAGGAGAGCGTAGCACAGGTAATCGGCTTGGTTGCGCCGCACGATCCCCATCGATCCTCGGATCCTCTCTTTCACGGGTGCAAATGTATCGTGGGAGCTCTCTTGAAAAGTCACGACGTAGTTGCTGCCCAGAAACAGGCTGAGTTGTTCCGTTTCCTCGAAGTGCTTGGCGTCGACAAGCCTCGCGACGACGAAGTGATGATCGGAGTAGGACTCGATCTTCGTCCGCTGGTGAGGGTTGACGACATCTTCGAGGGCGAGCCTGTGAATCTTAAGGATTTCGCCGATGCGGCGTATCGTGGTCGCGTCGCCAAGGCCTTCGACATGCACCCATGTGACGGCGCGCTTGCCGATCGCTGCCGCGACCTCATCG
>JAUIJJ010000040.1 GCA_030431385.1 bacterium
AACGCCACCCGCTCGGCTGTCCGGGCCGCCGTCGAGCCGGTTTTCGCCCACTAGAAGGGGGCCGCTGGCACTCACGGTTCGCACCATTGGGATCGCCCGCGCAAGGCCAAGATCGGCCTGGCCAACCTCACCTACAACATCAGGCGTCTCGTCTTCCACGAGCGGCGCGCGGGTCTGGCCTGAGCCGCAACGCCAGAACGGCGGCCCCGTCCAAGCAAACCGTCCCACGACCACCCACCTGCCGAAGCAGACCCGCCCGTGCATACCGGATCGGGGCAAAGCCGGTCGGTAGTGTCTCAGTTTGAAATAGTCAGCACCCTTCATCATCCACGGGGACGGTGAAGGGCGGAGCGGACCAGGGCCATCGCCACCACTCTGCGGTATTGAGCTTCGTTAGCCCCTCGGCGGGATAACAGCCGTACGAACTGAGTTTGCGTGACCACTCGCCCCGCGAAAGGCGACGTACGGCAATCATCCAGTCGCGCTAATTGCTTCGTAAACCTGAGTGCGTCGTCGGCCGTCCGCGAACCAAGGATTATCTCGGGCCCCGACCAATTTCACATTCACAGGTTCGCCGACTTTTTCGGATATGATGGTTCGCAACGCCGGTTCGACATCTGCGATGACTAACTCTGCATTGGGATGTGAAAGCATGAAACCGGGAACGTCGTCGCTGTAAACGCGAAGACCGCCATCCGATCGATTCTCAAATACGACTGATATCTGCCATCCAAGAGAGGACACGTTGCTCATGTTCGGACCTTCCCTCGCCGACTCAAATGTTAACGCGTAAAGTGCTGAATTGGAACTGACGAAAGGTTAGGATTCGCGCTTCTTGGAGGGGCCGCGCTTCGTCTGGGAAATCCGGGTTCACTAGAACGCACCTAAACCAGCTCTAATTTAGTGGGCGCGCAGGCACTTGTTGGGTTCAACGCCAAGGGGGCCGTCGCCCATCTGTGGTCGCCACTCTCATCTGCCATTATGCCAGCACCCCCTCGCCACATGGGCGTCGCCGGCAGGTGAGGCCGGAGGAAAGCCGTATTCCGCCCGCGGTCAGTGCCACCGGCTCGCAGGCGAGGTAGGCCGCGCCGAGGCATTCGAGACGCACCCAAGGATGAGTTGGGTGCAAGGCAAAAAGCTCGCGCGTTGTCCAACCCAGGGCCAGCGCCTTCGACGCCCACCCGTGCCGACAGAACGCGGCCGCAGTTTCAAGATGGCGGCGGCCGTGTTTGTCGCCTGTCACCTTGGCGATGGCAGCGAGGTGGCGCGCATAGGCTTGGGAGAAAGCGTCAGCCGCGTCGGGCGGTATCGCCACGCCCGTTCGCTCGCGGTGTTCCTCGGCGTCGAATAGGGCCGCACGGGCGTCGCCGTCCTGCAGAGGAGAGTTCGTTTCGGCGCCAGGGTTTGATTCGTCCCCTTGGGGGACCAGTCGGCCCGAGTCGGGCTCTGGCGCCGCTTCCCCCTTTTCAGCGCGTGTTTTCGACAGCGCCGACTTTTCGGGCTCTGGCGGCTCGCCGAAAACGTCGTTCAGGGCCGCGCGTAGCTCGCCCATGTCGAATTTCGGCGGGGCCACCGGGACCGCCGGGGCCACCTTCGGAAACGCTGTTGTTTTGCTCGCCCCACCCCTGTTTGCGGCACCGGGGCCACCGGGGCCAGCGTGAAGCCCGGTCCCGTGGCTGGCCCCACTGGCCCCAGCTCTCGAATTCGCAGCGGGGCCAGCTAAGGCATTGAAACTGTTGCATGGCCCCGCTGGCCCCGGTTGCCCCGGTGAATTCGCCGACACTGCGTCACTCATCGTCGCCCCCGTCCTCACCGTCCCCGAGGATGGACGCCTTCACCCAATAGACGCGCGGGCGGCTCCCGTCCGCGTCGCGTGGCGCCTTGCGGGTGAAGCGGTTATCGCCATCGATGGCGAGAAAGCCTGCCTCGGCGAGATGCTTCGCGGCGCGTTGGGCATCCGCCCCTTCATGGACTTCGCGCCAGCCGTCACCTGTGAAGTAGTAGTGCTCGTCGTCCCGCCAGCCGAGGCGGTTGATGACGGCGCGGCCGCTACCGTCGCGGATGCGCTCGAAGCGGGAGTTGCCGTGACGTTCGATAGCGGCGCGGGCGCGTTCCACCGCCTCGCGGGCCTCGGCGGCCCCGGGCCCGCCCCGGCCTTCGAGCCATAACTTGAGCACCGCCAATGTGGCGTGGTTCGCCTCGCCCTTGGGCCAGCCCGTCAACCCGAGGTGCGTTGCGACTTCCCCGGCTGCCGCGGCCACCGCCAGCCGCTCGGCGCCCCGGCGCGCTTGTCCCTCACAAAGTCGCGCGCCGAAGCGCGCCTCTGCTTTGTGCATGAAGCCGTCCACCGCCCCGCGCACTGCGACCTTCATGTCATCGGGGTTTTCGATGAAGGCGGCAACGAACTGCAGCCCTGCCCACCCGTGGTTCTCGGCCGCGGCGCGGCGGGTGGCGTCGGAGAAGGCGGCCCCGCCCAAGGCGCCGTGAAGGCAGCCGAAGGCGCCGTGCTCGAAGCCGTCAACGGGAATGTCCAGAAGCCGGACCTCCTGTCCGGCCTTCGGTCGCTTCCCCGCCTCCGCCAGCTTGTCGCCGAGGCTGATTTCGCCAGTCGAGATGATGGGGACGTGCCACTCGGCCCGCGCCCGCGCCTGCCCGGACTTGTTGGCGCGCACCTTCCCCGAGCCGTTGCCGAGCATGTAGACAGCTTCGCCCGCGGCCCTGGCGTCCACTTCGGCAAGTTCGTCCAGCGCGAGCACCGTGCCGTTGCACGCGGCCGCAACCCCTTCAAGGCCATTGGAAGTCGCCCGCCATGTGAACATGAAGCCCGGCGCGCCCCACACACTCACCGCGGCTCGCAGGATGCTCGATTTCCCGCAGGACGATGGGCCGCGAAGGTGAATTCCGCCGCTGCCCATGTTGAGCGGTTCCAAAAGAGGGCCCGCGAGGGCGAGGGACACTGCCGTCACCATGAGCGGGTTGCCGGCGCACCGTGCACCCACCTCAGCCGTCCAGCCGTCGAGCGTTCCGCCGGGCCTCATCGCCGCCGCGGCGGGCGGCGCGTGCTCATGCTGGTAGACGACGTTCCCGTTCCCGAGCACCTGCCCGTCCCCGAAAGCGAAGGCGGCGAACGTACTATCCGTCCACCCGAGGCGTTCCGTCGTCGTGGCACGGGCCTCGGGGCGCCACTGCATCAGCAAGTCGTGAAGCCGGTTTCTCGCCGTCTGGCCCGATGCGAGGTTAAGCCCCCTGTCGAGCAAGCCCGCCCTTACCTCGCGCCCGTCACCGGCGAACATCGCCGCCGGGATGGCCCACCGCTTCGTCAGATTGTCAGCATCCGTCAGTTCGACAAGGCAACCCCACCCGTTCCCATCCGAGGCGCGGGTGCGGGCGACGACGCGAAGTGGCGAGCAAAGCCACTTCCATTCCTTCACACCGTCCTTCCCCTCGTGCTCGAAGTAGAGGCCACCGGGGCGCGCCTCTAAGCCCTTGGGCAGGCCACCAAGCCGCGAAGTGAGGTTGCTTCCGGCAGTGCGAGGAAGAGGCGCGGGCGCCCCGTTCTGCTCCGTGTCGTCCAACTCTGCGGGAGCCGGGGCTTTTTCATTCGCGGCGGCCATCACTTGGCCACCCCGTTTTCGACAAGTTCGCGGACGCTCGCCATGAGCACCACGCGGCGTCCGAGGATGCGGCGCGACTGCAGGGCGCCAATATCCATGAGGCGGTAGATTGACGAACGGCTAAGGCCAGTCAGCTGGCACGCCTCGACAATGGTTACCGCAAGCCGTGTATCGTTTGTGTGGTTGAGAAGTTCGGGTCGCGTCTTTGAAGACATGTGGCCTCGCTTTCGCGGGGCCGGCCTCCAAACACGGAATAGCCGCACCCCGCTTCCGTTTTCGGAATTGGGTGATGCGACTACTGTCCGCGCTTCGCTCGAAGAGACGCATTACGTCGGGGTATGAGCCCGCATCGTCGTGCGTCAGCCGTTGGAAGCCGCCGTATTCTTCGGCGCCCGGTATGAGCGGGCGGAAGAGACGACGTGTCGTCAATAGTCAGAAGCTGGACGATGCCGTTGGGGTTTGAGCCCAAACGTGCCCGCGCGCTTCTCTGATGTGGTTGGGGTATGCGCCGGGACAGCCTGCAAGGTCAAGGCACGCCGGAAGCTGTCCACATACTGCCGCGGACACAATGAGAAGTTCGCGGGGGGAGGCGAGAAATCGGCACCATTTGCCCACGGGGGTGAGCATTGGTCAGCGGGTGGGGTAAACGGTGGGGAAGCGCCCGGCGCGCGATTAGAAAATCAAAGAAATCAGAGTGTTGCCTGCGAAAAGTGGCGGAGGACGTGTAACAAATACCGAACTCTCTCCCGTGTCGATGGCTTCAGCACCGAATCGAAGCGAAGTCCTGCCCTGTAGTGGGGACGGTAACTCACTCCTGGCCAGAAGAGCCGAGCGGTCTTTGCGATCGTGTCTCCGGTGATCCCGCAGTCGCGGCCGCGTGTCCATCTCGCCCGCGTGACCCCTCGACCCTAGAAGACTGCCAGATACAGAGGGTTAGGCGCAACTTCCGAGGTTCCATCCGGAGCCAAAGTGGCTATAATGGCTCCGAACCTCGGGGGCGCGTATGCAACGCATGTCAGCACGTGATGCGAAAAACGGCTTTGGTCGCTTGATCGATTTGGCACGTGCAGGCCCAGTTGCGATCGAGAAGCATGGTAGAGCAGTTGTGGTGGTGGTCGCACTTGAGGAGTATGAGCGTCTTATTGGCGAACTCAGTATGAAAGATGCGCCCGCCAAAGGCGAAGGCAACTCACCGAAGGGTGAGCAATGAAATTGACCGCCTATCACGCCAAGTATTTCGCCCACGATCTCACCCGCCGCGTTTCTTCCGGCTTGGATCGGCTGTCCATGTCGCTCTTTGATGCTGCCGTCGATCTGAACCCCCACCAGATCGAAGCGGCATTGTTCGCACTTGAATCGCCGCTTTCAAAAGGTGTTTTGCTCGCTGACGAAGTCGGTCTGGGCAAGACAATCGAGGCAGGGATTGTCCTCTGCCAGTTTTGGGCCGAACGGAAGCGCCGGCTGCTGGTCATCTGTCCGGCTTCCCTCAGGAAGCAGTGGTCTCTGGAGCTTTCCGAGAAGTTCAATCTTCCCTCCCGGGTACTCGATGCGAGAGCCTATAGAGATGAACTCCGGCTTGGCCGCGCCCCGTTGAACGAGCCAGGTATTCTTATCGTATCATTCAACTATGCCAGCGCGTTGCGCGAAGAAATTAAAACGATCGCTTGGGATTTTGTTGTGATTGATGAGGCCCACAAACTCCGGAACGCTTATCGCCCAAGCAATAAGGTCGGTCAGGGCATCCGCTGGGCCACAGAAGATTGCCGGAAGTTGCTGTTGACGGCGACACCGTTGCAGAACTCACTCGTTGAGCTCTACGGTCTTTCGACGCTCATTGATGAGCATCTATTCGGCGACATCAATGCGTTCAGGGCGCGCTACGCCAGCGCCGGAAGTAGCATGACCGACTTGCGACAGCGGCTCGCGACCTTCTGCAAGAGGACCCTTCGAAATCAGGTCGTCGAGTATGTTCGATATACCGAGCGGCGAGCCATCACGCGTCCATTTACGTCGAGCGACGCCGAGCATTCGCTGTATGAGGCGGTTTCGGCCTTTTTGCAGCGCCCCAACAGCTACGCCCTTCCGCAGCGCCAGAGGCACCTTACGGCACTGATACTGAGGAAGCTGCTCGCGTCGTCGTCACTGGCTATCGCAGGCACGCTCGACACGTTGCGAGCGAGGTTGGAAACACTCCGCGACGAACAGATCAAGGATGATCCGGAGTTTGCCGAACGGCTTATTGAATCGGAAGAGATAGAAGACGAGCTGCTTGACGACATTCTGGAAGATGACACCGATCCGGATTCGTCGGAAACCGACGCGGTGCCGATCGACCGGACGAAGCTGAAAGAAGAGATTCAACTCCTGGAGCGCCTCAGTTCACAGGCACGAAACATCCCCGTCGATACTAAGACGGAGACACTTCTCAAGGCTCTGGACATTGGCTTTGGGCAGATGGCCGAAACGGGCGCTGCCCGGAAAGCGGTCATATTCACAGAGTCCCGCAGGACGCAGGACTATCTCAAGAGTTTCCTTGAGAGCCACGGCTACAAGGGCGAAGTTGTCGTCTTCAACGGGACTAACACCGGTCCTGAAGCGACGCAGATCTATGAAGCGTGGCTGGCGAAGAACAGACTCAATGGACGGTCGTCAGGCTCGCGCGCCATTGACGTGCGCGCCGCTCTGGTCGAACATTTTCGCGATGATGCGACGATCCTGCTTGCGACAGAAGCCGCTGCGGAAGGCGTGAACCTTCAGTTCTGCTCGCTAGTCGTCAACTACGATTTGCCCTGGAACCCGCAGCGGATCGAACAGCGGATTGGTCGATGCCATCGCTATGGGCAGAAGCACGACGTCGTCGTGATCAACTTCCTGAACGAGCGCAACGAGGCCGATCGCCGTGTCCTCGAATTGCTTGGTGAGAAGTTCAGCCTTTTTAACGGCGTGTTCGGGGCTTCGGACGACGTGTTGGGCAGCATCGAATCCGGCGTCGATTTCGAGAAGCGCATCCTCGCGATCTATCAGGAATGCCGGACGTCGGAGGAGATCGAGGCAGCGTTCCAGAAGCTTCAGGAAGAAATGGACGCGAGCATTCGCGCCCGCATGGACGATACGCGGCGCAAGCTCTTCGAGCACTTCGACGAGGATGTTCACCAGCGGCTGCGAATTCGGCTTGCCGATGCCAAAGCCCAGCTTGACCGGGTCGGTCGGCGGTTCTGGTCTTTGACGCGGTTCATCCTGGCGGATCGTGCACGCTTCGACGAGGATGCTCTCGCGTTCGATCTGAAGGTCCCGCCGAGCCCCGAGATATCGCCGGGCCGCTACCACCTCATCTCGAAGTCCCAGCCAGAGCCTGGCCACAATCGGAGCGAGGAACCGAGCCGCTTCCTCTACCGCCTGTCACATCCCCTCGGAGAAAATGTGGTCCAGAGTGGAAAATCGCTCCAAGTGCCCTCTGCAGTCATCACGTTCGATGTCACGAGCCATGCCGCGCGCGTTCACGTCGTCGAGGCACTTCGCGGCAAGGCGGGGCATCTCATTCTGACGCGGTTGCAGATCGAGTCCTACGAGCGGGAGGAGTATCTCCTCTTCTCCGGCTTTGACGAAGATCGCCTGACGCTGGACCAGGAAACCATGGAGAAGCTCTTCGGCTGCCCGGGCCACGTCGATTCTCAGACCGATATCCCGAGCTCGGTAGCCACGCGGCTTGAAGCCGAAGCGCAGCGTCACGCCAAGGCGACGATCAGCCTCTCCCTTGAGCAGAACAGCGCACACTTCAACCAGGCTCGCGACAAACTTGAGAAGTGGGCAGACGACATGGTGCTTTCAGCCGAGAAGGCGCTGACCGACACCAAGGAACAGATCAAAGTGCTTCGCCGTCAGGCGCGCCAGGCCGTGACACTTGAGGAGCAGCACTCTATTCAGGAGAAAATCCAAAAACTGGAGCGCCAACAGCGCCGCCAGCGACAAGAAATCTTCACGGTGGAAGACGAGATCATGGAGAAGCGGGACTCGCTCATCGACCAGCTGGAGCGCCGGCTCGCCCAGCGGACGGAGACCGAAACCCTCTTCACCATCCGGTGGCGCGTAATCTGAACCGCCAGCCATGCAACATGAACAAGAAACGAGACGCGTATGAGCCAGAAATTTGAGAAGTTGAAAGCCCTGCTGAAGGAGCTGTTCCAGCTCGACCAGCCCGATCTCGATTTCGGACTCTACCGCATCATGCACGCGAAAAGCGCCGAGGTGACGCAGTTCGTCGACAAGGATCTGCTCCCCCAGGTGCAGCAAGCTTTCGGCCTCTACAAAACCGCTGACAAGGCGGAGCTGGAGAAGGAACTCGCCAAGGCGATCGAGCAGGCACAGAGCCTCGGCGCCGATCCCGAGACACTACCGAAGGTCAAGGAACTGCGCGCCAAGATCACCAATGACGCAGTCGATATTGGCGGGCTCGAAAACGAGGTCTACGACCACCTGTTCAGCTTCTTCCGCCGCTACTACTCGGAAGGCGACTTCCTGGCCAAACGCGTCTATCGGCCGGGCGTCTACGCGATCCCCTATGAAGGCGAAGAGGTCAAGCTCCACTGGGCCAACCGTGACCAATACTACATCAAGACCAGCGAGTATCTCCGCGACTACGCCTTCCGGCTGAAGCCGGACAATGCTGCCAATCCCATGCGCGTGCACTTCCGGCTGGCGGATGCCGCCGAGGGCGAGCACGGCAACGTCAAGGCGGCCGAAGGCAAGGACCGCGTCTTCGTCTTGGCGGCCGATGACTTCATCGCCGAGGAAGACGGCGATCTGGTTCTGCGCTTTGCCTATCGCCCGGCGACCTTGGCCGATTGGCCAGAAAGCGAGCGCGAGGGAAAGAAGAAGCCACCGGCGCAGAAAGATCTCACAGCTTCAGCGGTGAGGCGCATTCTGGCGATCAGCGATGCTGCCTTCACGTCTTGGATTGCCGAGCTTGGCAAACCCCACATGAACCTGAACGGCGAACAGCCCGGCCACTCGCGCTTCGAGGGGCATCTGAAGCGGTACACCGCGCGCAATACCTTCGACTACTTCATCCACAAGGATCTTGGTGGATTCCTGCGGCGGGAGCTGGACTTCTATGTCAAGAACGAAGTGATGCATCTCGACGACATCGAGAGCGACACCGCGCCACGCGTGGAGCAGTACCTGTCGAAGATCAAGGTGATCCGCCGGATCGCCAGCAAGTGCATCGACTTTCTCGCTCAGCTAGAGGACTTTCAGAAAAAGCTGTGGCTGAAAAAGAAATTTGTTGTCGAGACGCAATACTGCATAACTCTGGATCGAATTTTGGAAGATTTTTATCCAGAGATCGCCGCGAACGACGCGCAGCGCGAGGAATGGGTGCGGCTGTTTGTGATCAACGAGAAAGATGGGTACTCTGTCCCTCTGTCCGTCGATTTCCTCAGGAAGAACCAGACGCTTGTTCTAGACACGGGTTTCTTCAATGACGCGTTTGTTGAACGCCTTCTTGTCCTGCAGGATCAATTCGACCAGTCACTGAACGGGATTCTTGTTCACTCGGATAACTTCCACGCGCTCACACTGGCCAATCGGCGCTTCAGCGACACCGTAAAATCGATCTATATCGATCCCCCATACAACACGGCAAGCAGTTCGATTCCATACAAGAACAATTACAAGCACTCCTCATTCGCCACTTTGATGAGAGATCGGATCGCTGCCTGCCATCCGCTCTTAAAGAAAGACGGGGCGATCTTCGTTAGCATCGACAAGACGGAGAGAACGATACTGGAGCATGCCCTTGATGAGGTATTCGGAGCCGAAAACCACATCGAGGAACTGATCTGGACGCAGGCCACTGCCAACAGTCAGCTTCCGAACTACTCCACCAACCACGAATATGTTGAGGTTTACGCAAGCGATCGTGCTGCAGTGGAAGCCGACAAGGCGATGTTCCGTGAGCCCAAGCCAGGGTTCTCAGAAGTGATGGAGTTAGTCTCGGCATTGGATGCAGACTATCCGTCGATGAATGACGTGTCGGATGCGCTGCAGGCGCTTTTCGAGAAGCACAAGGCCGAGTACCGCGCCGAGATTGAGGCGAACGGGCAAGAATGGGACGCTGACGCGAAGCGTCAGGATCCCTGGCGAGGGCTGTACCCTTATAACCGGGCGGAATACCGCGATGCTGACGGGACCTATGTTCCCGAAGGCGAGGCAAGGCAGCGCAAGGCAAAGCTCTGGGTGTGGAGTGAAATCCCTACTGGCGCGCCCGCGTCCAAGCAGTCCCCAACAACAAAGGACCCCAAACATCCAAACTATCGTTACTATAAGCCGATCCATCCCGTGACCGGAAAGCCCTGTCCACATCCGCAAAGTGGATGGAAATTCCCGGCAAAGCCTGACGAGCGCAATGGCGATCGTCGGTCATTTGAGTCTTTAGAGGCCGACAAGAGGATTGCGTGGGGCGACGACGAAAACAAGGTGCCCAGAACAAAGGGGTTCCTCCACGAAGTTGAAACTAACATCGGAACAAGCGTGTTCTACGAGTATAACGACGGCGAAGCCGAGCTAGCCGGTATGTTTGGCGCGTCTGGACTATTTCTCTCCCCGAAGAGCTCGAAATTCGTCAAGAAATTTGTGCTTCAATCAACCAAAACCGATAGTTGGTTCTCTGACTTCTTTGGAGGCAGCGGGAGTTCGGCCCATGCCGTCATTCAGGCAAATCGCGAGGATGGCGGACAGCGCAAGTTCCTGACAGTCGAAATGGGCCACTATTTCGACACGCTTACCAAACCGCGCATCCTCAAAGCGGTTTTTGCCAGTGATTGGAAAGCTGGAGCGCCGCGCTCAAACGATGGAACGAGCGCTATCCTCAAAATTGTGCGCCTCGAATCCTACGAAGACGCACTCAACAATCTGGTGCCGCGCCGATCGCCGCAACAGGACGATCTCTTGGCATCCGCCGAAGCGCAGGGGGCCGATCGCCTCAAGGAGCAATACATGCTCCGCTACATGCTCGATGTGGAAACGCGCGGCAGCCAGTCGCTGTTGAACGTGAAAGCCATTGCCGATCCGACTGCCTACAAGCTGAAAGTGAAGCGCCCGGGGTCGGATGAAAGCAGCGAGGTGAACGTCGACCTGTTGGAGACGTTCAACTGGCTGATCGGCCTCACCGTGCAGGGTATCGCCGCGCCGCAGACCTTCACCGCCGAGTTCGTGCGCGACGCCGAAGGGCGGCTCAACATCAAGGGGCGACTTCGCCAGGACGCGGCTGGTCCGTGGTGGTTCCGCACCGTGACCGGCACCACACCGGATGGGCGCCGCGCGCTGATCATCTGGCGCAAGCTCACCGGCAATCCGGAGCAGGACAACCTCGTGCTGGACACCTGGTTCGCGCGCGCTGGCTACTCCGCCAAGGACAGCGAGTTCGGACTGATCTACGTCAACGGCGACAACAACCTGGAAAACCTGAAGGCTGCCGATGACACGTGGAAGGTCCGTCTGATCGAAGAGGACTTTCACCGACTGATGTTCGACACGGAGGGTCTGTGATGGCCCGCGCCACGAGACCGACCACGCGCCGTCGCACGAACGGGAAACCTCAAGTCCCTTTCGTCCACAAGCTGGCATTGAACCAGTGGCTTCTCTCGCTGTTTGACGTGAAGCGCTTCGAGCAACTGGCCGAGTACCTGCGCAACGAGAAGCTGGAAGGCATGGACGAAAACAACGTCCACCACTTTCATCACGCCCTGACGGCGCAGCTTTTCAATCTCACCAAGCTGCCGACTGAGCTGCTGCTCGAATACGATCAGAACATCGTCAAGCACACCCAGCGCCTGAACGAGCGCCGTATCACTCGCGGCGATGACCCAATCGTCTGGAAGTACTTCCAGTACCTGACGCTGCTGTTCACTGAGATCTATCTCGATCGCTATTTTAGCGATCCAGCCGCCTTGCTGAAAGCGATCAACGAGCAGGTCGCCGCATGCAATGCTGACAAGCCCGACGTTGACCACATTACGCTCTTCAAGGAAGACGGCGAGGCATGGTCACAGATCAACAAGCTCGCCTATTGGAGCGCGACCGGCAGTGGCAAGACGCTGTTGATGCACGCCAATATCCTTCAATACCAATTTTATCTCGACAAACACGGCCGTCGCCGCGACCTGAACCGGATCATTCTGCTGACGCCTAACGAAGGCCTCAGCCAGCAGCATTTGCGAGAGTTCGAGGCGGCGGGCCTCGCAGCCGAGCTGTTCCAGAAGGACGGCGCCGGACTATTTACCGGGCAGCGGATCGAAATTCTCGATATCCATAAGCTCAAAGACGAGATGGGTGACAAGACCATCGCCGTCGACGCCTTCGAGGGCAACAATCTGGTGCTGGTTGACGAGGGTCACCGCGGCGCGTCAGGCGGCGAGGAAGGCGCCTGGATGCGCTTCCGCAATGCGCTCTGCGAAAAGGGCTTCTCTTTCGAGTATTCAGCCACGTTCGGGCAAGCTGTAAAGGGAAGCCGAGCGCTCACCGACATTTATTCAAAGAGCATCCTGTTCGACTACTCCTACCGCTACTTTTACGGCGACGGGTTCGGGAAGGACTACCAGATCCTCAATCTCGACGAGGGAACGCAGGCCAACCATCTTGATTCTTACCTGGTCGCCTGCCTTCTAGCATTCTTTCAGCAGCAGCGGCTTTTCAAGGAGCAGGAATTCGCGTTCCGCCCGTTTAACATCGACAAGCCGCTCTGGATCTTTGTTGGAGGCAGCGTAACCAAGACGCTCGCCTTGCGCGATGCATCCGACATCATCGAAATACTGAAGTTTCTATCGCGCTACGTAGCCAACCGTTCCGCGAGCATTGAACGTATCCAGCGCGTTCTTAATCAGGGCCTTGTCACCGCCGGTGGGAAGAACCTTTTCGCGGGCCGTTTCACCTATCTGAACACGCTCGGCCTTTCAGCCGCTCAGGTGTTCGACGAAACACTCTCGATCCTGTTCAACGCCGCAGGGGGCGGCGCGCTCCGTGTCGAGAACCTAAAGGGCGCAACCGGCGAAATCGCGCTACGCGTCGGCGACAACGAACCCTTCGGCGTGATCAACGTGGGCGAGGACGCCAAGCTGGTCAAACTGTGTGAAGACAACGAGATCGCCACCCAGGACACCGAGTTCGCAGGCTCGCTCTTCCATGCGATCAACACCCCGCAATCGACCGTCAACCTGCTGATCGGGTCAAGGAAGTTCACCGAAGGCTGGAACAGCTGGCGCGTGAGCACCATGGGCCTGATGAATGTCGGCCAGACGGAAGGCTCGCAGATCATCCAGCTCTTCGGCCGTGGTGTGCGGCTCAAGGGCTATGGTTCGAGCTTGAAGCGCAGCGGCAAGGCGCAGTTGCCCGATGAGATCGAGCGCCCCAAGCACATCGGCGTGCTGGAGACACTTTCTATCTTCGGGATTCGAGCGGACTACATGGCCCAATTCCGCGACTTCCTTGAGGAGGAAGGGCTGCCGGTTAACGATGACCGCATCGAGTTCATGCTGCCAATCATCAAGAACCTGGGAACCCAGAAGCTCAAGATGATCCGCCTCAAGAACACGATCAACGGCGTCAGCACCGAGTTTGGCGATGCGTTCCGGCGATTAGGCCCGATTCCCACCCTGTCGAAGCCCGATCCGGCCAAGGAGGAGGCGACCGCATACCTTCAGAAGAACCAGGTTGTCCTGAACTGGTATCCAAAAATCCAAGCCATGAAATCGGGCGGCGTCGCTGGTGGCGATGTCGAGGCCGCGCCGAACCAGGCCCACCTGAACACGAGGCATATCGCGTTCCTTGACCTCGACCGGCTCTATTTCGAGCTTGAGCGGTTCAAGGCCGAGCGGGGCTGGTACAATCTCAATCTTTCAGCAGATGGGATTGCCGATTTGCTTGCCGACCAGAGCTGGTATCAGCTGCTCATTCCGGCCGAGGAGTTGTTGTGTGACTCGTTCGAGAAGGTCCGGCTCTGGGAAGAGATCGCACTGTCCCTGCTGAAGAAGTTCACTGAACGCTACTACACGTTCCGTAAGCGTGAATGGGAGCTGCCCCACCTCGAATTTCAGGAACTGACGGAGAACGATCCGAACTTTCCCAAAGGCCGGGACGAAGACGGCGAAGGATACTACCGCATCCTCCTCGACCGGTCGCAGGAAGAGATCGTTACGAAGCTCACGGAGCTGAAGGACTTGATCGAGAAAGGTGACTTGAAGCCGTGGGAGTTCAGCGGCATGAAGGCGATCTGGTTTGGGCGGCATGTCTATGAGCCACTTCTGTATCTTGACCAAAACATTGTCGAGGTCAGTCCGGTTCCGCTCAACAAGGGCGAGCGAAACCTGGTCGAGGACATGAAATCATTTCATGACGACACACCCGGATTTTTCGCCGACAAGGAACTTTATCTCCTCCGAAATTTGAGCAAGGGGCGCGGAGTCGGGTTCTTTGAGGCCGGTAATTTTCATCCCGATTTTATCCTTTGGCTGATTTCTGGCGGGAGACAGTTCATCGCCTTTGTTGATCCAAAGGGCATTCGGAACATCGGCTTTAACGATCCAAAAATTCAATTCTTCCAGACGATCAAGGATATCGAGCAGCGGCTTGCCGAGCCGTCAGTGACACTCAGCAGCTTCATTGTTTCAAACACGCCGTCGCATGTAATGCGACTGCTCTGGGCAGTCGACAAGCCGGCAATGGAGGCGCGGAACATCCTCTTTCAGGAGGAGGACAAGACGACATACGTGGGCAAGATTATGGAGAGGCTAAGTGAATTGAAAGCGCCTCAATCAATTTGATCGTCGCGGTTTTGGAGGGGGTGTGATGTTAGCAGAAACGAGCGCGCGACCGTCCTGGTTCGTCGGTGCCGCGTATAAACGCACCGAAGACCAGACGCCCAGATTTCTCGCCGAAGGCATCTGGGAGAACGGCTACGAGGACGGCAAGTATGGCGATCTAGTGCGCGCGATGCGGCCGGGCGACAGGATCGCGATCAAGTCATCCTATACTCGCAAGCGGGAGCTGCCGTTCGACAACCGCGGTGCCACTGTCTCGGTGATGGCCATCAAGGCGGTCGGCACAATCATTGCCAATCTTGACGACGGCAAGCGTGTGCAGGTCAACTGGACGCCGGTATCGCCGCACCGCGAATGGTACTTGTACACGAACCGTGCCACGGTTTGGCGGGTCGCGCCGGGTGGCTGGATGGAGGATGGCCTCTTGGCCTTCGCCTTCGATGACCGGCCGCAGGACCTCGACCGGTTCCGGAACGAACCGTTCTGGCGGGAACGATTCGGCGACGTGGACGGCGAGCAGCGTTTCCGCTGGACAGTCTTTTACAGC
>JAUIJJ010000041.1 GCA_030431385.1 bacterium
AACGTCGAGAAAGTCCTAAAGCCCGAGCACTCACCCAAGCTCGGCAGCCAACTGATCGTCTCCGGCATGGTGAGCGAATATAGAGGAAAGCTCCAACTTCGGGTTGATCGTCCTGAACACATCCTTCGACCAGAAAACGTAACGCCCCCTCAGCCCCAAGAGGGTGTCACACCATCCGATCAAACAAGTGACAATTCATCCGGCGCAGGACTCTGATTCCAAATCGCAAGTGTGAATCGACGCGTAAGTTCGCTCATATCAGGTTTTTCCCCATTTTTCGAGTTCGCCGGAAAGCCATTTGACTGTTGCGCAGGTATCTCGGACTCTACTCCTGCGGAAGAAACAACTCCGCTCGAAAAATCCGGGAGAACGATCATGCGTCTCAGCCACCTTCTCACAGCCCTCACCTTCGGATTGGTGCTCACCTTCACACCAGCCCTCGCCCAGAAGCCACAGATCGAGTGGCTGACAATCGAGGGAGCAGTGAACGCCCCCGACGGCCAAGTGGTCTATACGCGGGGCCGGATCATTTCCGTCATGGAGCCACGCCCCGACAGCGCCCAGCCCTATTCCGTCTACGTCGCCGATTCCACCGGTCAGGTTCGCGTCATCATCTTCCAGAACATCTGGGAGGAAATGCCCGACACCACATTCATACGCCCCGGCACCAGTCTCGACCTCTACGGCGTTGCCGGCCAGTACCGCGGAATCGAGCAAATAGAGATACAAAAGCCTAACCACCTCCGGCAATCACCGGGCACCGCCACCTTGCACGATCCCATGGCATCGACTGAAAATCAGTACTTCCGCGTCGACATCGGTGTCCTTAACATGACGACCATCGGCAGAAAAGTCCGCCTCCAAGGCATCGTGACCGAATACCAAACCCCGCCGCGCGAGCGCTGGCCGCACAGCATCATCCTCGAAGATCACAGCGGCTCCATCCAGATCGTCTACTGGGATGATGTCGCCGATGGTATCGCTCCCGAACACCGCCCGCAGGTCGGCCAACCATTAGAAATTCGCGGGATCGTTGGCGAGTATCGCGGAGTCTTGCAGCTCCGCGTCGACTCCTCCGAACAGGTCAATCGTCAGTTTGAATACAAGGGGCGTCCGTTGATCGCCGAGTCCAACCCCGACTCAGCAGCGGCCATCATCAGGTGATTCAGGCAGGATCACATGCGGCGGGTGAGTCGAAGACGGAATGGCATAAACACGCTTTCCATAATCACCCCGCCGCTCATCTTTGATTCGCCCTCGCGCCGTTCAACGAACAAAATCGGGACCTCTGCCATCGACGCCTTCCGTCGCGCCGCGCGCCACAACATCTCCACCAAAAAGCTATACCCGTTGCTCCGGATCGTTTTCAGGTTCATCTTCGTGAGCAACTCGCGCCGATACGCCCGGTAGCCCGAAGTGCAATCCAGCGTCTTCAGCCCGAGAATCACCCGAACGTAGTAGTTCGCAAACAGGCTCAGCAATAGCCGCTTGGGATGCCAGTTCATCACCCGCACCCCGCCCACATAGCGCGACCCGATCGCAAGATCGTGATCCTCCAGCGCATCAAACATGTGGGGCAGCTCCTTCGGCTCGTGGGAAAAATCCGCGTCCATCGTCGCGATAAACTCCGCACCGCGCTTACACGCATCCACAAGACCGTCGCGCACCGCCGTCCCATAACCCCGCTTATTCCGCCTCACCAGAACATGAACGTCCGGCAGCGCCAACTCCTTCACTGCCTTTGCCGTCCCGTCTGGCGAGTTATCGTCCACGACAATGATCGTGAGGTCAGGCATCAGCTCCTTCACCTCGCGTACCAGGCGCGGCGCGTTCAGAGACTCGTTATAGGTGGCAATGACCAGAGCCTGCACGGCTGGGGTAACCTCTCGGCTGGGGTGGCGCCCTCCATCTTCGAAGGCGACAGCATCGTCAATTCCCCGCCGTCAGAGGTCCAGTCAAAACGCGTCGACGCGAGGCACCCCCACGCGCCTCGCGCTCAAGGAGCTCCCGCTTCCGATCCACCCCCCAGCGAAACCCGCGCAGGTTTCCTTCGGCCCCGATCACCCGATGGCACGGAATCACCACCGCGAGCCGATTCGCCGCACACGCCCCGGCGACCGCACGCGCGCCGAACGGCCTGCCAAGATCACGCGCGAGCTCGCCATACGTTTTCGTCTCACCCGGCGATATCTCCAGCAGCGCACGCCACACTTCCTGCTGAAATCGAGTCCCGCGAATATCCAGCGCACCGGCGTAACTAAGTGATGGCTTGCTTACCTGCCGAGCCACCGCACCAAGCTGGCTTCCGCGACCACCGCTCCCAACTGCCAACCCCGCCTTTGGAAAAAGCATCCGGCAATCGAGTTCAAGCTCCTCCGCGTCATCCCCCAAGGCGACCGCGCAAAGGCCGACCTCACTTTCCACGATCGCGAGAATTCCCAGATCACACGCCGCGCTCGAAAAGGAGAGCGTTTCCTGAATCTTGTCCATTTCCACACCTCATTGTTGGTTGCGTTTCGGAAGCACGGTGACGTGTTCTAGCCCAGCCGTCTCGCCATTTTCGGACACCGACATCTCCATGTCCGAAAATGGCCAGAATAGTAAATCAAAAACCCTACAATACGACCATGGAAACCAACGACGACGCACTATACAGCGCATTTGCCGCCAACGACACCCGCTTCGACGGAGTCTTCTTCGTCGCAGTCACCTCGACCCATATCTACTGCCGACCAGTATGCACCGCAAAGACCCCGCGACGCAGCAATTGCCGATTCTACAAGACAGCTTCCGCAGCCGAAAAGGCAGGCTTCAGGCCCTGCCTGCGCTGTCGCCCGGAACTCGCCCCGGGAAGCGCACCCATCGACGACTCAAGCCGCATCGCCGCACAAATCTCCCAGCGACTCGAAGAAGGCGCAGCAGGCGAAAGCGAAACCCGCATCGAGCAAATCGCCGACGAGTTCGAGCTCAGCTCACGCCAACTACGTCGAATCGTCGCCCGCGAATTCGGCGTCTCTCCCATCGAGCTGATCCAGTCGCGGCGGCTCCTCCTTGCCAAGCAGCTTCTCACCGAAACCTCGCTCAAGATCATCGACGTCGCCCACGCCAGCGGATACGCCAGCCTCCGTCGATTCAACGACGCCTTCGTGAAGAACTACCGAATGCCACCAAGCGCATTGCGCCGTCGCATTCGCGCCAACGGCGACGAGCCTGATATCGGCCAAGCGGTCACGCTCAGGTTAGCCTATCGCCCGCCCTTTGCCTGGACTCACTTGCTAAATTTTCTCTCAACCCGCGCGATCCGGGGCGTCGAGTTTGTCGACAGCGACAGCTACCATCGCACGTTGAAAATCGGCGAACACGTTGGCACGATTTCAGTCCGCCACGATGAACCCAAGCACCGCGTCTGCGTCGAAATCAGCAGCGCCCTAATCCCCGCGATCGCGCAAGTCATCCGTGGCGTACGCCGCTTGTTTGACCTCGACGCCGCCCCTCACGCCATCGCTCAACGGCTCGGCACCGACCCGCTACTAGGCGACTCTGTATCGAGCGAACCGGGGCTGCGCGTCCCCGGCGCCATCGACGTCTTCGAACTAGCAGTCCGCGCGATCCTCGGCCAGCAAGTCACCGTCGCCGGAGCCTCCACCCTTGCCGGGCGATACGCGCAAACCTTCGGCGCGCCGATTGCCACCACGCATCCTGAGTTGACCCATCTCACGCCCGATCCATCAGTCGTCGCAAATGCCACCGAAGCCGCGCTCCGCTCACTCGGCATCACGCAACCGAGAGCCCGCGCAATCATTTGCTTGGCCAGCCAGATCAGCACCGGTCGGCTTCGAATCACACCTCACTCCAATCCCGAGGACACCATTCGCGAACTCCTCCAAACTCCCGGAATCGGCCCATGGACCGCCCACTACATCGCCATGAGGGCGACCGGCTGGCCCGACGCCTTCCCCAAAGAAGACATGGTGATCCGCAAAGCGATGGGTGGCCTCACGCCTGCTCAGGCCCAAGACCGCGCCGAGCAATGGCGCCCTTGGCGGAGTTATGCCGTAATGCATCTGTGGCGCGGTTCCGCCTGATCCGCCCCGCCAACCTTGACTTCACCCGCCTCCCCGCACCACAGTTCCCCCGCCTTTCGGCAAGAATCTGATGGTGGTGCGTATTGAGCCAGTCCGTAAACATAGATCGCAAATCCCTTCCCCGGTTGAGGGGAATGCACCATCGAGAGATCGAGGAAATGCTCGTCGCTGCTGGCTTCAAAGCCTTTCGCGCCAAGCAAGTCTTCCACTGGGTGCAGAAAAAAAGCGCTCGCAGCTTTTCGGAAATGCACAACCTGCCCGCGCCTCTTCTCAAGTGGCTCGAAGAAAACACCACGCTCGGCGGGATCTTCGAAGTCCTCGCCGTCAACGAAAGCGCCGACGGCAGTTACAAGTTCCTCTTCGCCCTGGAAGACGGCAGGAAGGTCGAATCCGTCCTCATGCCCAATCCCAAGCGCAACTATTGGACGCAGTGCCTCAGCTCCCAAGTTGGCTGCGCCGTAGATTGTAAGTTTTGCGTCACCGGCATGAACGGATTCTTTCGCCACATGACCGCCGACGAAATCACGGATCAGGTCCTTTTTGTGCGCCGATACCTGCACGAGCGGCGACCCGATGCACACTTTCGTAACCTCGTCTTCATGGGAATGGGCGAGCCGCTGCTCAACACCGCCGCCGTCATCAAAACGATTCAGATACTCGTCGCCCACGCCGGGATCGATCTTTCACCTCGAAGGATCACCGTCTCCACCAGCGGAATCATCCCCGGCATGGAACAACTCGCCGACGCTGATCTCGGCGTCGGCCTCGCGCTCTCTCTCAACGCAGTTTCTCAGGAAGAGCGTGAACGCATCATGCCCATTACCAAGAAGTACCCGCTCGCCGATCTGCTCGAACTGCTCAAGCACCGCCGCTTCGGCAAGAACAAGCGAGTCACCTTCGAGTACGTCATGCTCACCGGCGAAAACGACTCAATGGATCACGCGCGTCGCCTCGTCAGTTTGGTCAAGGGACTCTCCTGCAAGATCAACCTGATCCCCTTCAACCCCCACCCCGATCTGCCCTATGGCCGGCCCGACCGCGGCCACGTCGAGCGCTTTGCACAGGTCCTCCTCGACGCCGCGCTCACCGTGAGCGTCCGGTGGTCCAAGGCCCTCGATGTCGACGGAGCTTGCGGCCAACTCGCCGGCGATCACCGCCAGCGCATGGGCGCTCGCGGAGTCGATACCGTTTCTCGCTCGAAAGACGCCGCGAAAGTCGCCTTCCCCGCAGACCTCGATTTCTTCGCCACCGTCGCCGCAGAAGACGACGAAGAAGAGTAATCAGCGTTTTTCCACAGATTTTCGCAAACCAGACCGAAAGCGTCCGGAAAACGCTTGCGAACCTGCCCAACTCTTTCCTAGTAAGTGTCCGTCGTTAAAAAGTCACGATTTCGAATTTTGCGCTCTTGATTACTTGGGGAAGTTTTCGCGAGCGTTTGGGGTAATTGAAGGAGAATGGAAGATGTCTCACACATGGGGCTGCGGCCCATGGGAAAACGATACTGCATTGGATTGGCTATCCCGTTTGGCGAGTGCCCATCCACCAGAGATCGTACTTCTCGAACCTCTCGAAACAGTCTTTAACACCCCAAACGATGAGCTAATGCTATTCGATTGCGAGAGTGCCTTGGCAGCCGCATCGCTCGTCGCAGCCCACGCCGACGCATACGTCGACGAGGTGCCCTTCGAAGCCCGCCGATGGGTGCTCGGCCGCTCAACCGAGCCATCTGTCGAAGTCCTGCAACTCGCCCTGCGCGCCGTCGAGAAGGTTCTAGAAGAGTCAGAACTTCGTTTCAATTGGGAACTTACGGCGAAGTTCGGTGATTGGTACAACGAAGTCGACAACCTTCGCACCCGGATCGAGCTCTTCCTCGCCATGCACCTTACCCCCAACCCCTAAACAGCAAACCCAGCGCTTCGCCCTTGCCATCAGCAGAATACCTGACCTAGCTTTTCGGCGCTTGCGGAAACACGTTCCGCAACGGAGCGCACCCGTAGCTCAGCCGGATAGAGCACCGGTTTCCTAAACCGGGGGTCGGAGGTTCGAGTCCTCCCGGGTGCGCCAACCCTACCGCGCAAACTCCCAAAGGCACTAATCCCTTAGCCTTTAGTCTAATGTTCAGAACTTTGGAATGAGTAATTAGTCTGAATTGTAACTCAAAACTTCTTTCCCGTTTATCTGTAAACGAAAACACTTTAAGGCAATGAGCGCATCGCCGTTAGCGCGCTGCTCAGCCGATTATCTTAGGTTGCATTCCGACCGAGTCGAACTCGATGGAGCGCAGCAACTCTTCGATGGCCCGGACCCCATGGCGGACGAACAACGGGGCCAGCCCGCCGATCGCGCGTTCCTGAGCTACGCCGCCCGGAAAAAGCGTCTTCATCACCCGCTCCTGAGCATTCCGCTTCGCCTCGTCCCTCACCGAAAGGAAGTGCTCGACGCGCCCCTCAAGCTGCGATGCGCCAGTCTCGAAACTTCCCTTCAGCTTCTCCAGCGACTTCTTGATCGACGTGTCCTTCGTAGTGTCCCCAAGCGTCCCCGCCAACTCATCAATACGTTTCTCGATGGCCTCCAACTGGCCGCGGAGCTTCGCCGGCACGCCAGCTTCCCCAGCCGCGGCCGCGCGCAACATCTCCCGAAGCTCGTCACTCGTCGCCGTCTCCGCAGCCGACGCATCCAGCCCCAGCTTGTTCAGCGCCCGCACCGTCCCAGGCTCCAACAGCGCGACATTCGGGCGGGGGAGCAACACCGGGCGCGGCACATCGAACTCCTCGTACAACCCTCCAATTTGGCCATGATAGGCAAACTCGCCCGGGCCCGGTACGTACGCGACATTGGGGAACACCGCGTCTTGGACGAGCGGACGCGTGATTACATTGGGAGAGAACCGTTCCGCGGTTTCCGACAACAACCGCTCAAGCTCCTCGCGCTCCAGCGTCGCCAGAATCGTCTCCTTGCGGAACGGATGGCTCACGACGAACCGGTCGCCATCTCGGCTAACCTTGCCGCGAACACCATCGACATCCAGGAAGAAATTCGCCTCATCGCCGGACCGGTGAAGCGGCGCCGGAAGCCCCGCCTTCCCCATGTCCAAGCCTCTCGAAATGATGCTGTCGTTAGAAGTCGCCGACGCAATCTCGCGCGCAATCACCCGCGCACCGCGCCGCCTCAGAAAACCAAGACGCGGCACCACGGCCAGTATCCCAAGCGGCGACAGCCACCGATTAAAGAGGCGCAGGAACTGCGACTCAAACGTCGCACCAGCTCCCATTGCCGCCTGCAAATCTTCCAGCAGTCCCGAAAGTAGCTCCGTATCATTGACCGAACCCGTGAACTCAGAGAGGAACGCTGCCACAGCATCCTGATCGAGTTTCTCACCGTACGCCGGGCCGCCGCTTTCGCTCGTCGAAAGAGAGACCGAGTGCTGCGCGTCCTCCTTGCCCAGCCACGCCACCGGCGCGATCTCCGCAATGTCATGGTCGTCAGACGCTACCCAGAAGACCGGAACACAAGGCCGTCCGGTGCGCTCCTGAACTTCCCTCGCCCAATGAATGGTCGCGAGCGCTTTCCAAAAAACGTAGAGCGGACCCAGCGCCGCACCCGCCTGCTGACCTGTCACAACCGTGAGCACATCCGCCGAACGAAAGTCCTCCAACCGCTTCAACGCCGCCTCGTGAGCCCCCGTTGCCACCAGCAGCTCACGCCACTCGTCGAGCTCGCTCTCGGAGAGAGGCTCAAAGGCTCCGGACGGGCGCGCCGCAATTCCATCAGACGGATCGAATGGCGCACCCTGATACCACCGGCCGACCGATTCGTCGCCCCGCAGATACTCATTTTGCCATTCAAGGGATGTCAGGTTTGCTTTGGGGGAGGCGTTCACGGAGCGCTCACTTTGCGTAGGAAGATGGGCTTTGAATCAACTGCCCAGTCTCCTTTAGCAAAAAAACGTCCCGTAGTGATTCGCATCGCGCCAATCGGTTCGTTCCCGGCTTCATGACCGGCCCGATTTCGAGGACTTGCGTCGTGTCGCCAGCCTTCGTCTTGAGGTGAAGCCGACAAAGGACATCGCCCTCATTCCACAGGTCCTGCCCGTTTTCAGGGAACTCCAGCGCCTCCGCCGAGCGTAGTCGCGTCAGCGTCTGCAGCACCTTCTTGGCATTCGTCTCGGTTGGTCCCGCGAACACCGGCGATTCGATCTCCCACGCGTTGTCATCCACACGTTTCAGCGTAAACGACTTTTCGGGGATCGAATGTTCCATGATGATCTCCGCCACTTCATCGGCGCGGAGCGTCGGATAGACATATTGCAGCCGCCACCCCATCTCGTCGACCGCTTCGAAATTGTTATGAATCGGCAGCGGCAGCGAGAAGACATCATCCGAGTCAGCACGGCGCACATAAGTGATCCCTGCGGGGCCCGGCTGGCGGCTGACGAGGAGTTGCTCCAACTGATTCCCGCTCTCATCGCGAAAGGTCACGAGCGGCGACAGTTCGCCAAAGCCGAACTCGCCATGGCGCTCGGGATTGCTCCCTAGAAAGTCGCAGGCGACGCCAGCTCGAAACTCGTTCTTCTCTCGCGCGTTCGAACTGTAAAACAACCGCGTCTCCCTGCGGATATTCATCGGCCGCGGACCGTTGGCCGTCTCAACTTCCCAATCGCCAGAACCCTGAACCTTCACCAGGGACACTGTCTCTTTGCCGGGGAAGGTCACCTCGATGCGCGCGAAACTTTCCGGGGGAGCGTTCTCGAATGCCACGAGCACAGGCACATCCGACTCATCCGGTGTGATCGTCGTTTCATCGGGGCCACCCGTGAAAAAGTACAGAGCGACACACAGCCCAATCATCACCAGAGCCAGCGAAGCAAACTTCGGCGCGGTCACTTCACGTACCTCCGACGCAGGCTCTTCAGATGCCCCTTGCGCCAAAAAAATCTGCCAATCCCGCCGATCGCGATTAACAAAGCCACCCCAAAGGTGTTCGCGAAACGTGCAAAGGAACGCTGCGAATCCGTCAGGTCCTCGCGGAAAACCGGTGTCGTGATCTGCTTCCGTCGAATCGAGAGGAGGTCAGACCCCACCGTCGTCGACTCAAGAATGTTGGCTAGAAAGCTGGCCTGTTCGCCATAGAGGTAGGGATCAAGCCTCCGCAAGTTTCCAAGCATCGTCCCCGAATACATCATCCCCGAGCCAATCACCGTCACACGCGCGCCGGGTTCGGCAACGTCGCGCCGCTCGAAAACGAACCCCTCCGCCTGCCGTTGCAACACCTGATACTCGCTCCGCGTGCTTTCAATCTTGAGAGCGTCCGGCTGTGGCTTCCCAGCGAAAAACGAGCGCATCGGTCCTGCCAGAATCGCCGCCACAGGATGCGACGCCAGCTCCGCATCGGCGGGTGGTTCCGAGTCCGGCGACAGCCCCAAGTTGAACTCCGGCGCCACTTGCAACGCAGTTTGCTCCGTCGTGTGCATCAGGTATTCCGCATAGAATTCCGGCGCTTTCGACACCGGCAGGAACTCCATCGGCGCAGCCATTGGCAGAAGCAATCGAGCAGTATCGCGAAGGATCGCCGTCTCGCTGGTAAACCGGTCCGCGTGGATGATCGGCAGGATCGGCGATGGAAGGCGCGCCGCCTGGTTGCCCTCACCCCCCACGGGAATCGGTAGAGCCGAGCCATAGTCCTCAACCAACTCAGGTCGAATCCGCAGCCCGTAACCGTCCAGCACCTCATAGAAGTTATAGCGCCAGTCCTTGTGGTCCTGTTCGAACATCAGCAGCGGATTCTGGAAATCCGTCGGTTGCGCGAACACAAGAACCTGCCCCCCGGACATGAGGTACTGATCAATCTCGAACAGCTCCTGAACACGGAAATCAATCGGCTTGCCAAGCACGAGAAGCTCTGTACGTGCAGGGATGACGAGAGGGTAGTCCTCCTCAACCTTGAGCGAGATCACCTCGTAAATATCCTTCAGGCCCATCTGCCCCAGCAGGCTACCAATCGTGTCGAGAAAGTCAAATCGCGGATCGTTCTGCACGAACACGATGCGCGGCCGCGTCTTCGCCGTGACCTTCGTAATCGCGTGCGCCAGTTGATACTCAAAGCCCGATTCGTCAGGCATATTGATAACATGAAAACGTGGGCCGTATTGCACTCGGATGTGAAAGTAAATGTTCGTTATCGACTGCTGGTCGCGCTCAATGATTCCAACTGGAAGGCGGTTGATGCCGAACTTCGCGAGGCGCGATTCATCATCCGCGTCCGTCCCAATCTTCTCCAGCTTCACGATGATCTTACCGTCCGACTTCTCAGCCAACTCCCGCAGGTTGTCCTCTACAAACCGCTCGGCGGAAACGTACTGCGGTGGCAGTTTCTGCGAAGCGTAAAACGTCAGCGTCGCCTTGTCCTTCAGCCCCGAGATGATGTTCTGAAGCTCCGGCGAAATCGTGTAGATCTGATCCCGCGTCAGGTCGATCCGGCGGTAGTTGTTCGCGAGCAGCAGGTTCAGCGCCGCGACGATCACCGTCGCGATCACGATAGAACCAAGACTCATCCATTTCAGATTCTTGCGATGACTCATCATTCCTCTTTGCTCAACGCCAGCGCCTGCTCTCCACCACGCGCACAGTGATGAACAGCATCAAAAATATCAGACTCAGAAAATAGAAGAAGTCTCGCGTGTCGAAAATGCCCCGCGAGAAATTCTGCGAGTGGGCGGCAATCCCTAACCACCCCATAATCGACGCCAGGAAATCGGGCATGTAATAAAGGAGCGAGGGCTGGCTCACCCAAGTCAGGACAAAACACGCCGTCGCGCCGATGATGTACGCCACGATTTGGTTCCTTGTCATGGCAGAAATCGCCTCGGAAATCGCCAGATACGCCAGCCCCGTGAAGATCAGTCCCGCGTAACCGCTGATCCACGCCCCCGCGTCGACCGGCGTCGCCTCTTTCGCAAAGGAAGCGATGAACAGCGGCATCGGCAGAGTCAGCACAATCGCCGCAACAACCACCACCGCCGACGCCAAGTACTTGCCCGTCACCGCTTCCCAATCGCGAATCGGCAGCGTCATCAATAGCTCCAGCGTACCGATCTTGTTTTCCTCCGCCCAAAGACGCATCGCCACTGCCGGCACAAAGATCAGCAGGACCGCCGGCGCAGCGCCAAAGTACGGCGCCATCGTCGCCGCACCCTCCGCAAAGATGTTCCTCAGATAGAACATGACCGCGCCCGAGAGTACTAAGAAGACCGTCAGAAAAATATAGATCGCCGGCGAGTTCAAAAACCCGCGCAGTTCCTTCGCAAAAATTTGATAGGTGGCATTCATCGATTAGCTCTGTGTTGTCACCTTGATAAAGAACTCTTCCAAAGTCATCGTCTCTTCGTGCAACTCGCGAAGCTCCCAGCCCTTCTCACGAACAGCCGCAAAAATCGTTTCCCGAGGGTCCGTCGCCGGTGCGTCGAAAATCGCCCGACACGACGCCCAGCCATCCGCCGCAGCCGACTTCTCGGTAATGTTCGCAACCCCGGCGAGTCCGCCAAGCAATCCGCGTAAGTCCTCCGCAGAGGCCCGCGCCTCCACCAGCACACCTCTCCGCTTCTCGTCGCTGCGAACAAGCGATTCTGGCGTGCCCTCCGCCACGATCCGGCCCCGGCTGATGATGATCACCCGGTCGCACGTCGCCGTCGCTTCGCCCATAATGTGAGTCGAAAGAAGCACCGATTTCTCGCGCCCGATCTCTCGGACCAACTCGCGAATTTCCACCGTCTGCGAAGGATCAAGCGCGCTCGTCGGCTCGTCCATAATCAGGATCGGAGGATCGTGAATCAGCGCCTGCGCCAAACCGACCCGCTGGCGATAGCCACGGCTCAACTCGCCGATCAGCTTCCCCGTCATGCTCGCCAAGCCGCACATGCCAATAACCGTGTCAAGTCGCTCGCGCACTTTCCCGCGAGGCACTCGCCGCACACCGGCGATAAACCTAAGAAACTCGACTACACCCATCTCTTCGTAGATCGGCGTGTTCTCCGGCAGGTACCCCAGCTGCCTACGCACCGCGATGCTGTCGTTCATCACGTCGTGCCCCGCCACCGTCGCGGTCCCGCCGTCGGCGCTGATGAAACCAGTCAGCACCTTCATCGTCGTGCTTTTCCCCGCGCCGTTCGGGCCCAAAAAACCAAGAATCTCCCCCTTCTTCATGGAGAAGGAGACACCACTGAGGGCCCGGAAAGAACCGTAGTCCTTGATGAGATTTGAAACTTCGATCATCTGTTATCTACCGCAGAGTTATCCCGCAAAACCGACGAGGGGCCTTGCCATACCCGCAGAGCGCCCGCGGAAACAAGGGGCAAGTTCTCCCAGCGCTGCCTTCAACGCGGAGCCGCCCACGCATCATTCGATCATCTCGCTCAGTCACAGCTTTGTGATCTTGCCTCTCAGGCTGAAGAAAAAGTGGCAGCCCTACGAGAGGCCAATCCTCGGCTACTCGACTAGTTGACCGTGCCACCGTTCCCGTTGCGTTCCGGCAGCACGATCCCTTGCATCGACACTTGAACCTGATTAATGACAGTCGAGCTATCGGCGTAGCTTGATTGGACTTTGTTAGCCTTGGACGTCACCCTGACAAAAGTGCGCCCGGTCACTGGCATCGCGTAGTTTACGTTCTCAAGCCGCTCGTTCGCATTCACCGGAACCCACCGCGGCGACGGTGCATATTCGAATACTTCCAAAGTCACGTCCTGCGAACTCGGCGTGCTGATGATGCCCGGGTTGATCAGAAGATTCGTCACCCGGAGGTTCGGGTCTGAGAACGGAAGCTCGAAGGAGAAAACTGCGCTCGCGTTTTCCATGAGCAGGTTCCTCGACCCATCGATTCGGAAAGTGGGCGCTTTGTCCAGATAGTAATTCACCAGCCGCGACTTGATGTAGCTGCCCTGCACGCCGAAGGCGGAGTCCTGCGGGACGTGGACGTTCAGCGGTGAAACCACCAGCACAGCCCTGCTCTGCACGTCCGCCTCCACGTTCGTAATCATGTCAGTGATGGCCGGTTCCTCCAACATGCCGACGAAGTAGATATCCCCCTGCTTCGGAGGGACAGCCCCGCCGCTCCTCTCCGGGCTCGACATCGCCATCAAGATCGTCGAAACGTTCGTGCTATTCACTTCCTCATCAGTCTGCGGGCGACCGTTGAACATCTCTTCGAGCGACCGAAGCAAATCGCTCCCGGCCTTCCAGCCCTGCGTCTGTCTGCCCGCCACTGACATGGGGCGCCGAAGCTTCTGCCCGTCTTCGAATTTGTAGATCTCCCCATCTGCGAACTCTCCCAGAGGGAACAAGTCACCCCCGGCCACGACCCATGCTTCCTTGAAATCCCTGCCCGTATAGTTACGCACATCCCCAACGAAGTGAGTGCTCTTCCACTCCAAATCCGAATCAACCGGACCCTCCATCTGCACAGGACCCCGACCAATAAAGGTCTTCGCGTCGTAGGTGTACATGTCGACGACGCTGGGATAAATCAGCCCAGCATTCGTGTCGTACCCCACAACTGGCGCATTGCCGGTAAACGCCCCGGCCCCTCCGCCGCCACTCGTGAGCGCACCGAAGTTGATATCAAACGAGGAGCGGAAATCATCCCACTGGTGCCAACGCCAAGGGTCTTCGATGACGCTGCGTTCTTTGGTCGGGCGAAAAAAATACGCGTCCGCACTCGATACAAACGCACCTGTGACGTTGAGCGTATGCCCGTCCACCTGTCCGCTATGGTATCGCTCAACGCTGACCTCGCGGATGATGTTATCACCGCCCTTCGTCAGTCTCCCAAGCCCATAAATCAGGAAGAAAAAGACAAAGACAATCGCCGGAACAGTCACCCACGCCAGCTCCAGCTTCTTCTTCTTTCCCAAAATCGCAAAGTTAAGCGGCCCCACGATGAGCGTGTAGAGAATACAAATCAGAATGATGAGAAAGTGATTCGGCGGCTTCGCCGCGCGCCCCGTGAGTGTTCTGAAGTTCTTCACCGACTCCGGGAACTCCCAATTCCAATCGGCGAAGTCCGGCAACGGCGAGATGGAGTTCCATACCGGCGTCATAATCGAGCGCACAGGCGCAGAAATCGACTCCATGTCCAACGCGAAGAACACGACCTGGCCGTCTCCGACAATCGAGCGCGTGACCAGCGGAATGCCGCTCCGTTCAAGAAGCACCTCCGACCCGTCTTTCGGCGTCGAGCGCGTCACTACGTACGAAGACCGGCCCTCGACTCTGCCGCCCCCATCCTCAGAAATCACCAAACCATCAGAAACCGAATCAACCATCTGAACCGTCTGTCCAAGCTCAACGGGAATGAAATCCAATATCTGATCGTCGATGTACGATTGCGTGTTTTTACCACCAAGGACAACCAGCGTGCCCCCCATGTGAACCCAATCGATGATCGCCTGCATGCTCTCTCGAGGCACCGTCACCGACGGCCACTCCGGGAACACCAGCACATCGACCGAGTCGAGCCCTGCCCAGTGATCGGGGAGAGACCGCGCAGAGATTCGCGCCTTCACCAAGAAGTCCAAATCGCCCCTCAGCGCAGGAAGGTCCGGCCGGCTCATCTGGTCCGTCACAGTGACAGCGAGCAGCGAGTTCCTCGCCGTCGCATTCGGGCTGATCGAGTAGGTTTGCAGCAGTTTGCCATTCTCACTATTCAACGCGAGCTGCAACGGCGGTGCGGTGTTGCTAAATTCGGGAAGCTTTACATACATCGTGAAGCGCTTCTTCGACGCTGCCGGCACATCGATCGGATAGATGTATCGCATCGGAGGCGCGTCATCGTCCAGCGGCGCCGCCGTGATCATCAACTGGCCCCTGAAGCCATCAGCGTCGCTCAACTGCG
>JAUIJJ010000042.1 GCA_030431385.1 bacterium
GGGGAAAAGGTTGTCGCGGAGGCCCGCCTCGATTCGCGTCCACGTTTCGACGGCGGCGGCGTACTTTCCCGCCGCCGCCTGGAGGCGAGAAAGCTCGTAGGCAGCGCGGGCGGCACCGCGGGGTGCGTCCTCAACACGCGCCGCCGCTTCGGACAGAGCGCGTATCGCTTCGTCGGTTCGATTCATGGATTCGAGGAGCTTCGCTTCTTCGATTTTCGTCGCGGCGAGCAGCCGCGGCAGATCGCGAACCCTCGCGCCGAACTCGCGGAGTCGACGAAGCTGATCCTCGTTGGAACCCGTGCCACGAATGGTCGTGAGCAACTCGGCAGAAGCCTTGTCCTCGACTAACGGCTTCGCCGTCGCCGAACGGAAAATCTCGATCAGCGGCTCTTCCATTTGTGTGGGAAGATTCTGTTTCTGGAAAATCCGCGAGCGGAGAAGCAGCGTCTCTTCACGGTGCGTATAGCGAACCGGGGCGCCGGTGTTGAGCAGCTGCGTGGTCAGGTCGAGGGCCGTCGCGTAGTCTTCCAGATAGTAGTTGATGTGCGCGAGTTCGAGCCGCCCGCGCATGGCCGCGAGCCGCGACCCGAGCTTTTCCATCCGGCCGATGAGATCCGTGATCTCGCTGGCGGCCAGTTGCGCCGCAACGACGCGCTGTCGACGAGGCTGGTCGCCAAACCACGCTCGCGCGAAATTGGCCCTCTGGAGTTCGAGCTCCAGCAGGTAGCGCTGCTCGCTGGGGAGTCTCCCGACCAGATACTTTTCTGCCGTTTGGGATGCCTGATAGTAACGCGAGGCATCGTATTGAGCGCGCGCGAGAGAGATCGCCGCGACTGCCCGCTCGCTACTCGTCTGCGCATCGGTTGCGGCGCTGCGGTAGAACGCGATCTGCCAGTCTGGTTGTGTCGGCCAGTCGTTGCGAGCGACGTCTCCCGAGGCCATTAACTCATCGTAGGATTGAGCGCTTTGCAGTGGATGATCGTGGATGACGGCAAGGTCGAGATTCCCTCCCCACACTGCAGCGACAACGACGGAGCTGCGGCCGGGGAGCGACGAAATTCCGCGCGCGCCGGGGATCGGATAGGTGATCTGGCGCCAGTCGCCGCGCACCACTCGCCACGCGCTCGGATAGTCGCCCGGCCCGAGCGTTCCGTCGCGGTTCGTGTCGTCTGCGAATAGAAGTGCGACGCCTTCCCGTGGGCGGACATCGTGGATCGGCGCCGGCGGCGCCGGCTGGTTTTGCATCGGGTCGGGGGCGGGTCCATCGATGGTTCGATTGCCTTCAAGGCTATGGCTTCGCCACTGAAAATCCTCGCCGATGGGAGCGCTCTCGTAGACCACCATCCCTCCGCCTCGGAGGAACTGGGGCGCACGGTCTTGAACGCCCGGCTCCGTGATCGGGCGAGCTGTGCTGCGGGGAAATTTCATCACCCAGATGTCGCCGAGGGCGTCTTCCCGATAGGACTCAAAGGCCAGCCACTTGCCGTCGGCGGAAAGTCGTCCTTGTTTGTCGATGGCCGGGTGATTGGTGATCTGGCGCGGAGGTTCAGTGGTGCCGGTTTCTTTGTACTCCAAGTAGTAGATGTCCGGATTCCCGGAACGCTCCGAGGTGAACACGACATAGCGGCCGTCGGGCGATACGTCGGGAGCGTAGTCCGCGGCGGGACTCGACGTGAGCAGCCGAGGCTCGGGTGGGACGACAGTCTGCGCGGCGGCGTTTCCCGCGATCAGGAGGAGTAGGAAAAGATGGGTTTTCATTTCTGTTCCCAGACTCCCTCGCGGGTTTGAATCCAGGAGCCAGCGGGCGCCGCGTCCTGATTCATTCGCGCGAAAATCCAAACGACCTCGGGCCGGTCTTCGTCACGGAGTCCCGGCGTCGTCTTCATCAGCCGATCGAGGACAACCGTACGATCGGCGTTCTCCTCGGCGAGAACCTCATCCACGAGTTCCGGTGTTAGCTCGCCGATGGATTCCGCCGCTTCGGTCATCACAACCAGCGTTCCTTCGTTCCCCTCGCCAACGGATCCCGCTGCCAATAATTGATCGAGGTCATCGCGGTTGTACTGTTGGTTGTTCAGCGCGCGGAGGACTTCGCGTTGGCTGTCGGTCATCTCGGGGGCGGGGCGGATTGAGCCATCCTCATTCACGCCACGAACCGACGCGTAGGCTGTGAGATCCCTCCCCAGCGACTGATAGGTACCGAGCACTTGCGATTCCAGCGCGGTCTTCTCGCCGACGACGAAGAGATCGATATCGAGCAGCGGCCCGCATCCAGAAAGAAGCGAGAGCGCGGCGAAGAGAATTACGAACCTCATGGTGAGTCCTCCGGAGTGATCATGTTCTGCAAGTCGCCCATGTCTTGGGCGAGCGTGAAAAGTAAAAGGAGTCGAACGCCTTCCAGTATCAGGTCGACGGATTCGGGAGCGTAGAGCTCGGCGGTTTGCGCGATGTTGGCGCGGTCGAAGACCGGCATCGGAATCGACTGGCCGGTGGCGGTTTTCAAGTGAATTCCCAAGCTCAGCAGGCCGTTGCGGATCTCGATCGACGCGCGCTCGGGCGTACTGAATCGAAGGGCTGCGATGGTCGCCTGAATGCCAGGGCTCGCGCCTTCGGGATCCATGTCGCGCAACAGCTGCACGGTGACGTCGCGGGCGATCTCAGTGATCTGAAGCGTCAGCGAGAGGTTGTCCAAAACGCGGCCCTGTCGAGTCCGCAGGGGGAACGCCCAGCGAAATTCGCCGAAGCCGCTGACCTCGATCTCCTTCTTCTTCCGCTTGGCGAGACCTGGCAAGACAGAACGCGCGTCAACGTTGGTGACCTGGTACTCACCCGAGATCACCGGCACGCCGTTCTCCTCTGTAATGTCGAGGGTGGCGCGCGCCGTTCCGCCAAAGAAACCGCTGCCGAGTAACTCCGCCGAGGTGCCTTGGTCGAATCCGGAAAGGTGCATGACGGCGGAATCGGCGCTGCCTTGCACGGGGGGCCAGTCGAGCCCGAGTCCCCTGATGATCATTGTGCCGCGAGGCCCTGTGGCTGCGGGGACTTCGTCGGTGCTGAGAAGCAACGATTTTGCCAGTGGAAGCCGCCCGTTCGCGCTCGCGAGACGAATAGATTCACCCAGCGCGACGGTCAGATTCTCGACACTTGTGATCAGCTCTGTTTTGATGCGCTGACCGGGCGAGCTGCGCGCGGTCACGTCGACCCGCCACCTGCCGCCCGCCGTGGTTTCTGCCAGCGGGAGCTCCCACTGGTCGAGGTCCTGAAACAGCGTTCCGTTCGCGTCGAAGCGCAGCGCACGCCACCACTCTGCCGGCGGAGGCGGGCCTTCAAAATTCGGCTGGGCGAGGATCAGGATCCACTGCCCGAAGCCAGAGGTCTCGAAGCCGAGCCCGCCCCCGAGACCCAGCGAGTCGATTCCAAACTCGGCGTTCTCAATCGTGAAAGTATCGAGGTCATCGAGCAGAATTCGCCCTTTCGCCGACCAGTCACTGATCGGATTCGCGAGCGCGACAGGTGTGCGTACGTTTGCGATGGTCGAGTTCCATTTGGCCTCAAGCCGCTCGGGCGAAAGCTGCGCTTCCACCGAACCGGTGAGACTCTCGATGGAGACATCACCGGGCAGTGGAAGCGAAATCTCGTTCCACGAGGCGGAAGCGGCGCCATGGGCCGGCAGCCTCAGTCGCCCGAGCTCCGGCATGATGTCAGCCGTTCCAGCGAGATCGATCTGCGCGGAAGCGTCACCCGACAGGTGCAGCAGGATGTTGTCTTCACCGGGGCCGAGCCAGCCCGCGATGCTGGAGAGGTTCGTCAGCTTGATGCCACCGCTTGCGCCCCAAATCAGATTGTTCATGTCGAAAGAGGCGTCGAGGTTGCCTTCCAAGAAATCCGGCGAGCTAACTCGGAGTTCCTGCGCCGTGATGCTTGAGCGTTTCAGGTCAGCGTTGACCGATCCGGAAAACTCCGCGCCGGGCAGTAGGATCAAACCATAGGCGCCTTCGACATTCGATTCTTCCAAAGCTCCATCGAGCAGAGTGAAGGTGAACTGCCCAGGCCACTCGACGGTGGCGCTATTGCCGAGTGAGAGGCTGATCAGTTGCACATCCGGCGCATCACCGAACTCGCGTTCTGTTTGATCGCCCTCTTGGGAAAGGTGCTGCCAAACAGAGAAGGCTTCGACGATCGTCGCGGCCTCGTCCGAGTAGGAAAACGCGGTCGGATCGAGAGGGTCGAAGGCGGCGGTAAACTCTCGTTCGTCGGAAGCTCCGAGCAGATCGACGCGCATTCCCGGCATGACAACCTGCAGCGTATCGACGAATGTCACTTCCGTGCCGTTGACTTCCCACATCTCCGGCGCGCGCATCTCCTCGCCGAGAATCATCTGTCCGTTGATTGACAGCTCGACCTGACTCTCGCCGTCGATGGCGAATTCGATGCCCTCGGGCATCGGTGCGAAAGGGCGGGCCATGGCGAGAATCGCCGCGTGCATTGTTGAGACCTGCGCCTCAAGCGCTACGTCGAGCTGGTCGGCGGACTTGTTCACGGTCCCGCCCAACCCGCCCGCGATCGCATCGCCGATGGCGATCTCAGCGTTCTGAATCTCAAGTGAAAGATCCCCGCCCGCGTAAGCTGCGGCGCCCGCAAAATCGACGGCAATCGGGTCGCTGAATGCGGGGAATCCACTCGCCTCGACGAAGTAATCGTCGGAGGTCGTCATCGTCATCGCTACTTGTGCCTGCTCGGTCAGCGCGCCCTCCACGGTGCCTTGAAGATCCAACCTGCCAGCCGCCGCGATTCCCAACGGTTCGCTGAGGAACGGCGACGCCCAGACGATGGATTCGGCCAGTTTGATCGCCGCCTGCCACTCTAATTGAGACACGCCAGCGAGGCCAATTGTTCCCTCAGCGTCGAGATTCGCGAAGGGGGCGGCGAGGGTGAGTTGCTCAAGACCGAGTCGCGAATCTGCCACCGACCACTCGCCTGATGAACGGAGCGCGAGAATCTCGTCGTGACCGGAAAGAGTGGTCTCGACAGAGTACGCGATGCGGGCCGAGTCCGCGTCGGTGGAGAGCGACAGCGCGAGCCGCGAATCCTCTGGAACGCCGGGCGGGAATTCCGCAAAGCGCCTGATGATCGGCGCGAGCGGCGCGACCGACACGCCCGCGTCGAAACTTGCCGCGATGCTCTCCATCGGCGTGCGCGGGTCGACCGAGGCGGTTCCCTTCAGCGTTAACGTCTCGCCGCTCACATCATAGTCAGCCGTGACGCGATGCGCGGAGTAGCTGCCGCTAATCGCCATCGAGTGGGTGGTGGGGGAGAGGCTCAGCGGCCCCTCATCGAGCCCTAGCTGGGGGACGTCCGCGAGCGGCGCGAGCCAGCGCAGCTCGCCGCCCTGCCAACCCATCTTCGCATCGAAGGCGACTTCCCCGGACAGCGAGCCACTGGCCGTCGCGGATAGAGTGGCCTGACCCGAGACAGGTGATTGAGTTGGGAGGCGCGGAAAAGTGGGAAGGAGCCCAGTCGCGATTTCGTCGGCGTCGATCAGCGCGTCGAGCGTGGCGGCGATGGACTCGTCGGTGGGCTGATAGTTACCCATCGCCTCAATCGCCAGACCGCGAGCATTCACCGTGGCGCTGAAATCCGAGAGCGGAAACTCGTCGCCGAAGTTAAACTTCGAACCGACAGCGACGGTGATCGCAGGCAGTGGAAGCGGCGATGACGCACCCGGCGGCGTGACCGTTTCGAGGTCGTCGGTATTGAGCGAAAATGCAATCGATCCTGCCTGCTTGTCGAGGCCGTCCACCCGCAGTGTCCACTGGAGCGCGCCGTTGGCGTCGGTGTGCATCTCTGGCGGGAGGATCGTCGCGGCGGCGCGGGCGAGATAGCCGATAGAGAGCGCGCCTTCACTGGTCGCAATTCCGGCACGACTGTCATACGTTGCAGAAAAACTCTCACCTGCAAAGGAGCCCGCAATTTCACCGCCTGCGCTCATGGGTGTTAGGGTGCGATTGCTGTCGAGGAGGCCGTCGACTGTCGCGTCGAGTTCGAACGGAGCGGTCTCTCCGTTGACGTAAACGGTGGTGCTCACAGCCGCTGTGATCGGGGTTCCTGCTCTCCAAGCGGCAGTGAGCTTCATGCTATCGAGGCCGACGAGAAGCTCCGGCGAGGTCGCTCGGTCGTGGTACATGATCGTCACGTCATCCAACTCGATACCCAGCCGTTCGACGGGGATCGGGGAGGCGGGCTCAGTGCTTTCCGGCTCGGTGGATTCCTCACCGTCGCCCATTGCGCTATCCATAATCTCCAGCCAGTTGATAGTTCCGCCTTCATCACGAACGACGTGGAGGGTTACGTGCGTGACCCTGATCCCGTCGAGATTGAGGGGCATGCTGCGAGCTTGCAAGAGTGTCAGTGGGACGTAGACCCCGTTGAGAACGAGCGGTGCTGGGTCGGAGGCGTTTTTCGGCGCGATGGCCAGCGCATCGATGGTGATCGGCGAAAACCAACCTGCCGACAGACCGTGGAGGTGCACCTCTTGGCCGATGATATCGCTGGCCATTCTCGAGGCTAACCTCTCGCCCCAACCCATCGTCACGATGGTTGGGGCGAGAAGGACGAGAACGAGCAGAAATGCCAGCAACGTGACGGTCGCGACGCCAATGCGTCGCCGCCACTTTCGTCGACGCGGGGGCTGATCCTTCCGCCCGTCAGCGGGGGGCGGTTTCAATTCCCCCGGTGTTTCCGACAATCAGCTCCTCCGTTTACTTCTTCGCAAGACGATTGGTGACGTACTTGGCAAAGCGCTCTTCCTGAGACGCGCCATCGAATCCGGCGAGCTTTCCGTCGAGGTGGTAGCCGAGCGATTCAATTCGCTTCGAAACGGGAGGGTGCGTATGGGAGAGCCAGCCGCCCTCGGCGTCGTCGTCGTCAGGAGTTTCGATCTTACCCAGGAAATCGCGGAGTCCTTCCGCCTTGTATCCCGTGAGCGTGGCGATCTCCGAACCGAGCGTGTCGGCCTCGTACTCCATCTCCCACGGGAGGCCATTTTCAACGAGCACCCGCAGGCCCGATTCGAGCGACTGGCCGTACTCCTCGTAGTCTGAATCGGTTGCCTTGAGCGCATCTGAAATGCCGGTCTGAACCTGCATCTTCTTCAGCACGCGGACCATGTGCCCTTCTTGGACGTGAGCTACTTCGTGAGCGAGTACGCCGGCGAGTTCGGCTTCGCTTTCCAGTTCGCGAAGCGTGCCGACGGTGATGAAAACGTAGCCACCGGGCGCGGCCCACGCGTTGACTTCCTCATCGTTTACGACGCCGAAAATGTACTTCAGATTCGGGCGATCGCTTCTCTCGGCAACGGCATGACCGACCATGTTGACGTAGCGCTGCAACTCGTTGTCGGCGTGAAGCCCCCCCTTCATCTCGAGGAGCTTGAGCGAAATCCCGCGGCCCAAGGCGACCTCGTCGTCGAGCGAGATTTCTTTAGACATGCCGCCTGCAAACTGGCCGACCGACGCGCCGACCCTGCGCGCCTTATCCGGGTCCTTCCCGGCGAGGATCATCCCTGTCTCGGTGGCGGTCGCGAGCTGCGAGGACGTGCAGGCGACCACGCCGGCGCAAATCAGGAGTGTTCCGGCGAAAATCAACTTTCTCATATCGGGAACACTCCCCCTTCTTCGAGGAATTGGGAAACCTGATCTTCACTGATCGAGATCGCGAGGTTCTCTACGGAGCTCAACTGTTCCATCACGATTTCTTCCATGCCCTCGGCAACAGCGGCATCCTCGCTCCCTTTTCGTAGGCCGCGAACAGATTCGACGTTGGCCTGTTCGCCAGCTCCGATGTCATCGCTAGCAAAGAGCTTGAAGCCCTCGTCGCCGCCGACCGGTTTAATATCTGTGAGGTACAACTTCGCGATGTAGCCTGTGCGCCCGTCGGCGAGTTGAATCTGATAGCGCAGCCCTTCTTTTGCGATAACGGCTACCGGCTGACTCTTCTTCAGCTCGGCAATCCGGTTTGCGTCGCGTTTGGCGGAATCAAAAACGTCGGCGGCATCGCGTCGAACCCACATTGTCGTGAGCCCTGAAGGGTTCTTAGCGGGTAAGTCCCTCGGAGCGGCTTGAGGCGAGCTGCCACCGGTGCCATCGACCGTGCGCGGCTGGTAACCGGATTGAGCAGAAAGGCTTCCTGCCAGAAGCAGAAACAGCGCGGTCACCACTATTCGGCAGATACTTCGAGTCATTTTCATCATCTCCTCGCGGATACGTTAGTTCATCCGCTTTCGGTGATTTTGGGCAACGTGAAACTTTCCCGGATCATCGCCTGCTCGATGGCTGGCGTGTCATCTCCCGACGTTGGAAGGCCGGCTGAGAATTCGCCCGGCGAAGGTATCTTCGACCCACGCGGGGTCCCTTGATATGAAAGACAACACGACCCCCTCCTTGAGTTTCACAAAGTAGAGCTCTTCGTACCCGGAGTAGCTCTGCGGGGCGGTCTGCCAGATGAAGATCTGCTCGATGTTGACGCCCTTTTCCTCTAAATATCCCGGGGGAGCTTCATGGTTGTGGGCGATCATTCTCCTATCGTTCGCCGACGGCGATTTGGCGATGACCTTGTCCGTCAGGCCATAGAGATCAACGACGGGCATATCGGTGAAGTAGGCAATAATCCCAACCGCGCCGGCTTTCGTGACTGCGTCGTGCGGGAGGGAACCCTCCGCGCGGAGGCCGTCGAATGGCATGTAGAGATCAAGAAGGTAATCAGCATTGATGCGATGCTCGAACCACCTCACCCCGGAAGCGTGGGAGATGGAGAACGAGCTGAGCCGATACCAGAGGCGGGCCATCGTCATCCACCCCGGGGCGAAGCGCAGCACTCCCGCATCTTCGGCGGTGATCTCAACGGATCGAAGAGTGGCTTCTCCGCGGGTTTGGATGGGCTCGGCGACCTTCGCTGCGACGAGCGGCATCGCGGTCGAGTAAACAAAAATCAAGGCGACCGCGGCTGCTGGTGCAGCGATGTTCCAAGGTTTTCTGAAGCTGTAGCTGAAGTTGGCGATGATCCCTCCCAAAACAACGGAAAACAGCGGCCAGAAAATGTCGAAGGGCCGGTATTCGAAGTGGTCGCCACCAATACGCGCCTGATACAGCGCCTGAAGCGCAAAGAGAAGCAGCGTCAGCCCGGCGAGCTCTCGCGCGGCGGGCTTGCCGCCCCTGCGCGCGAAGAGCCCAACGAGCGGCAAGATGAGCCAGAGGCCGTACTCGATTACCATCGCGGAAACGTAGGCGAAACCAATGTCCCACCAGGCGACGCCGACCTTCGCGTAGTACGTATTCGGGACCACGTCGCCGTAGTAGTAGAGCCTGAACGCCGTTTGAAGTGCCACCACGATCCCCAAGGTAAGGAAGATCTTGAGCATGGGGACCCAGTGTCGGCTGATGACTGCATTGTATGTCAGTGCTGTTACGGCGATGAGGAGCGAGTCGGGCCGCGTCAGGACCGCTGCGGAGAAGGCGATCGCCGGGATAAGAAAACCGGCCTTGCCGCGACCTCTGAATTCGAGCATGCCCCAAATACCAGCGAGGAGAAAGAAGGTGTTGCTTCGTGTCTCCAAGCCGCCCGTCGACCAGATGCTATAGCTACGATTGAGGGCGAGAAAGAGCAGCGCGAGGGGGATAGCCCACCACTGCTGGCGCCGAAAGCAGGTCTGCTTGCCCAGCTGAACCGTGACGGCAAAAGCGCCGATGGTGTACACGATGGAGAGCAGGAGCGAGCTGCTCTGGGGAGGGATACCGATGAAATCCGCTGCAGTGAGCTGCAACACCCATAGAAAGTTCGTGTATCCCTCGACGTAGTCGCCGGGGTTAAAGACCAGACCACGGCCCAAAAGGAAGTTCTGGGCGTAGCGAAAGCTGATGAACGCGTCGTCGCAGACAAAAAAGTACGACAAAGAGTGGTAAAAATGGAGAAAGAAACACGCGAGGACGAACACAACGAAGAGGCTGCGTTTGCGCGCTAGTGACTCGGAATGATCGTCCTCAAAACTGCTCACAAATCAGTCGCCACAACGCCGTTAGGCGTTCTCCTTTTCGCCCTGCCAGTTGGAGAATCCGCCGTTCAGGTTGGAAACGTCCCGAAATCCGTTATCGAGCAGAACGCACCCGGCGTCCATGCTGCGGCCGCCACTGGCGCAATAGACAATGACCGCAGCCTTCTTATCGAGTTCTTCCAAGCGTTGTTCGATTGCTGTGCAGGGAATGTGGATGCTGCCGGGAATCCAACCGCTCGCCTCGCGCTCGTGGTCTTCGCGTACGTCCAGGAAAACCGGGCGGTGATCGCTATTGTATAGCTGACGGACTTCCGGTTCGGCGAGTTCCTGCGGAACCGCGTCACCGCCTTCCCAGTCGTCTTCTTCCTCGGCCGGGGCCACGCTACTGGCAGGCGCAGAAGGCTGACTCGTCGGCTCGTCGTCTTTCTTGCCAAACAATCGGGAGAAAAATCCCATCGTGTGTTCTCCTCATCTGGGAACTATGAGCGACAATTCACCACCCCGCCCAACTCAGGACAACAGGGATTGGCAGATCGACGCGATTGTTTCCGAGGCGGCGAGTGTCGCTTCGCGAGTTTGATTGAGAGTTACGGTCAAGCGCAAGCGGCTGGTGTGACGAGGAACGGTCGGTGGGCGGATCGGCAGGACAAGCAATCCGCGTTCGCGAAGTTGGCGGGATGCCTCGAGCGCAGATGCGGCCTCGACCATGCACAGCGGAACAATGGCCGTCTGGGTTCCAAACAGGTCAAAACCCGCTGCGGTAAGGTGTTCGCGGACGAGGCGCGCTGTTTCTTGAAGCTCCTCTACTCGCGCGGGCTCATCAGCGAGGACACGCAGCGCGCCAAGTGCCGCACCCGCCGCCGCCGGCGAGAGACCAGTCGAGTAAACAAAGGGACGCGAAGTGTTGACGAGCGCATTGCGCAAGTCTGCCGTGCCGCAGATCGCGCCACCCTGAGACCCGAGCGCTTTGCTCATCGTGACGACAATGATCAGGTGGTCGGCATGATCCTTTGGGTTGATGGAGAAATGCTCAGTTGTCCCTCTGCCGAGTTCCCCTGTGGTGCCAGTGCCGTGCGCGTCGTCGAGAATCACTGTGGCGTCGTATCGCCTGGCGAGCTCGAGCAGCTGCGGCAGCGGGGCGAGGTCGCCGTCCATGCTGTAAACCGCGTCTGCCAAAATCCAGCGGGCCGACGCGCCGTCTGCCTTTTGCAGCAGTTCCTCAAGTCGCTTCAGATCGTTGTGGGGGAAGACGCGCATTTTTGCGGGGGAGAGGCGTACGCCGTCGATCAGGCAAGCGTGCGCTAGCCTGTCGACAAACACAGCGTCGGTGACTTCGAGCAGCGTGGAAAGCAGCCCGATGTTCGCCTGATAGCCGCTCGGAAAGACGAGGGCGGCTTCCGTTCCCTTCCACTGGGCGAGCTGCTCTTCAAGCTCCTCGGCGAGGGGATAGTTGCCTGTGATGAGTCGCGAGGCTCGCGCACCGCCGCCGTATTTCGCGACGGCTTTCTGGGCGCCTTCGACCACTGCCGGGTGCTTCGCTAGCGCGAGGTAGTCGTTGCTGCAAAAGTCGACCAACTCCGGCGAGTCCTGCTTCGGCAGCACCCGCCAGAGGCCCGCCTGCTCGCGTCGAGTTCGTTGATGTAAGAGGCGTTCGCGCCAGTGGCTCATTTGTTATTGTTCTCTGCGTTTTCGCCCGGTCGTTCACGGCGCTGGAGTACGCGCAGATGCTTGAGAACAGTCGGGATAGGCGTGTTCTTGGGCTCCCAAAGCGTCCCGCGAACGCGATAGCTCACCAACTCGTCGCTCATTGCATCAAGCACTGAACCGACCACGCCGACGATGGGAATGCTTTCGATCTTGTTGCTGATGATGCTGCTGGTCACATCGAAGAACAGATTGGCCTTAAAGTCGACGTAGCCGTCGGCCTTCATCTTGATGTTGGGGTTGTCGATGCCGAGGTCTTCGAAGAACACCTTCTCGTTCTCGACAATGACTTTTCCTGCGATCTCTGAGTCCTTACCACCGGTCGTGGAGGTGATCTCGAGGATGTCCTTCGCGTAATCGAAGATGAGCTTCCCGATGACGCCGCTATCGGAGACGGTGAAGTCGGCGTTCGCTTCGTAGGTTGGGTAGTTAAGGATCTGGCCGCTGAATGTTCCGGAGGCGGCGATGATGCCGTCGAGCAGTTGGGGACGTTCGAGGAAAGCGTCCATGAAGGTTTGCAAATCCACCCCGCCGAAAGCGGCATTGACCGTCGTGTACGGCAGGCCGGTGTTCGGGAATTCGAGGAGCACGCTCCCCTTTGCCGTCCCCGAGTACGCCTGCGTCGAGAGGTCGCTTAACTCAAGCGAGGGCATATCGAATCGGCGGCCACGAAAGAGGAAATGCGACCGCGTTCTGCCCAGCGTGAACTGAAGAAACTCAAGCGACCCCGCGTCCACGTCGCCTTCCACGGCGACCATAACCTCGTCCTGCTTGCGCCCGCGCTGAGAGGGGACTTTCGGCATCGGGCGGCGGGACCATTCCTGTTCGCCCCAGCCCTCCATCCATTCGTTCGTGTAGAGCTTTCCCGGAACCCGAGCGAGAACATTGATCAGCGGCGGGTCTTCGAAAAAGTGCATGTCGGACCTGACGAGCACGTCCTTGGTCTGGCCAAAATCTGCGGTCACGCCCTGCAGTTCCAGATACCCGGGCCGCAGCAGCCCCTGACCACGGACATTCGTCGCCGGGATCGGAAACTCGCGGGGAAAGGCGCGTACGTTTTCGCCAGTAATCATAGCGACTTCGTAGTTCAACTTCAGCGGCGCGCCGTCGTGGATGCTCACTCGGAGCCGTGGCTGATTGAGGAACTGGGCCCAGCGGCGCACAAGGTCAGGCGCGTCCGGAAGCGGTGATTGTGGAGTAATCGAAACTTCCGCATCCGCGCCAAACGGCCCTTCGAGTACCACGTCCTCGAGGTCATCGGGAAACACCGTCGCGACGAATTCGAGGTTGGAGCTGATGTCGGCGAACGCAATTGCGCGCTCCGCGTTGATGTTGCCGGAAGCAGTAACCTGGGTGTTCCCGTTCTTCGGGTCGACGATTCTGAAATTGAGGCGACGAATCTGCATGAGGTCTTCGTCGAGGATGAACTCTGCGGAGAGATTCTGCACGTCGAGTGGGCGCGGCGGGAGTTGAACCGTCGCACTCGCATTGTCCAGAAGCAGCCTCCCGCGATAGGCCGTGCGGTTGACGATCTCTTCCAGATTATCGCCCTCAAGCCTCCCGGCCACATCCACCTCGAGCCGGTAATCTCCCGCGATGTCGCGGGGCAATTCACGGGGGAGCGTTACCTCACGACCGACGAGAAACGCGAGATCCTCAAGGGCGCCTTCAGAGATCACGTGGAGGTCCGCCTGCTCGGGGCGGAAACCCTTCGACGTAAAGGTCGCATCGAGAGTTCCCTCGCCGCGGAAGGCGACCTTCTCGAGTCGCGCGCGAAGCCTGCCCACCGTCAGCCTTCCCTGTTCGTAGCGAAGGTCTCCGGGAAAGAGGGTGACTGGCTCGGCGAAAAGCCAGAGGCCGACCTGCCCCTCTCCCCATGCGAGTACGAAGGGTGGTAGCGTGGGGCGGGGGAGTGGGACCGGAAGTGGGAACTGGGGAAATCGGGTGCCGATCATCGGAACCGATGTCGTGAGGCGCACCGGCAAGTCCACGTAGCTGATCTCTCTGGGGAGTAAGTCGAGGTCCTGCAACAGCTCGAAGGCGGCTCGGGCGTTTCCGTCGAGCGCGACGTCGAGCTTGCCGGGGAGAGATTGCTGCTCGACGAGTTGGGCAGATTCGGAGGCGCTGAACACGGGCATGCTTCCCCGTGCGTCGATCGTCGCGCCGCCGAATTCGAGCTGAACGTCGCGGATGGATATCTCGTCGGGGCCGGTGTAAAGGTCTGCGGATTCGATACGCAGCGGAGAGGGCCAACCCGGTGCCTCAACGGCCCACCCAGCGAGACGAAGCGACGCTTCCGACTTCAACTCCAGAGGCTTGGCGAATTCGCCCTCGGCGCTCGCCGCGAGCTGAAGCGTCGCGGAGGTTCTGGTCGTATCGACGCGCACCCCGAGACGGTCGAGGAGCTCACTACGGCCGAGCGCGACCGCCGCAGCTGGGAGCCTCCCGACGCGGACTTGCGCGTGGCCGGGGAACTGCCCGCCCAACTCGACCTCGCCCGAGCCGGTCAGCTCGGCTTGCCGACTGACGAAGCTCGCTTCGCGGACTGTCAGGGTCCGGCTCTCCAGATTCAGTTTGGTGCGGACGCGAATCTCCACAGGCCCGTCCGACCAGCGCTCACCCTGTATATCTTCTCGGGAAACGATCACCCGGTTTGCGATCAGCGACAGCGAACCGATCAGCTCGCCCTCTTCGTTTCGCCAGCCATCGAAATCCAAAACGACGTCGCGAATCAGTGCGCTAAAGTCACCGACGCCGGGGATATGGAACGGAATCGGCCAGCCGGAAAGGGACCCTTTCACATTGAGGCGTTCCTGCGTCGGATGTAGGTGGGCCTCAATGCTGAACTCCTCCGAGACGTCTTTGGTGATACGGCCGCGGACATGGGCATCAACGGGGGAGAGGCCCGTTGGCCGTTCTTCGATTTCGAGGCGATCAAGCTGGAACGTGACCCACGGGTGGCCGGGCAGCAACGACTCGACCTGCATCATCAGATTACGAACGATGATCTGGGGAGTCCTCCCCGGCGGGCCGCCGGGCTTGCTGGGAGCTTGCTGGCGGGTCGCGGCACGTTGGAGCGCGTCAACTAGCGTCTTGAGCGATCCCGATGGTGCGTAGAGGCCTTCAGGCGTCAGCCCGAGCTTCAGGTGCGACGGCGTATCGACAATGATCCAATCGGGCCACAGCTCGCTGCCGGCGAAG